>JBMNNU010000020.1:0-20678 GCA_050942695.1 Chloroflexota bacterium | reverse complement strand
CGTCGGGGTCTTGGCAGACATTTCCGAACGCAAGCAAGCGGAGAAGGAGCGAGGGCGGTTGATTGCGGAGGTGCAGCGGAGATCGGCTGAGCTAAAGGCCGCGATCTCATCCAGTGCAGACGGCTTGCTAATCTTTGACGCGACTGGGGAGTTGACGCTGGTGAACCCGGCGGCCGAGCGAATGCTCGGCTTCAGCGATGATGAGATGAAGTTGCCGCTGGAGAAGCAAATAGAGCTGTTCAGGATCGAAACTCCTGAAGGCACCCCCATCCCTCCTGAACAGGCGTCCCCCAAGCGAGCCTTGCGAGGGGAGACTCCCCCCAGCATCGTGGCAAGAATCTATCCTCCTCACGGCGATCCCTTATGGGTGAGCCTAAGTGAGGCCCCGATCAAGACGCCTGGGGGCAGGGTTCTGGGGGCAGTGCTCACCTTCACCGACATCACCCCAATCCAGAAGCTGCAGCAACAGCGAGCGAAGCATATACTCGGCATCTCCCACGGGCTGCGCACCCCTCTTACGGTGATCCAGGGGCAAGCCCAATTGCTATTGCGCGAGCTGGGTCAAGCCGGGCTGGACGGCCGGTTACAAATGGAGGCTGAAGCCATCTCCGCCTCAGCCAAGCGGATGAGCCTAACCCTCCGGGATCTTGTGGACCTGACCAGTCTGGAGAGCAACCAGCCGCTGAGACTCAACCGGGTGCCGGTTGAGTTGCCGGCCTTCGTCCGGGATATGCAGGAACGGCTAAGAGCGGTCCTCCCGATGGATCGGCTGAGAGTGGAGATTCAGGAAGAGTTGCCTCCTGTTTCGGCCGATCCGGACCGATTGGAGAGAGTACTGGTCAACCTGCTCTCCAACGCCTTCAAGTTTTCCCCTCCCAACGCGGAGGTTACATTGAGCATATCCAGCGGGCCGAGCGAGGTGACCCTCACAGTGACAGACCGAGGGAGGGGCATACTACCGGAACAGCTCCCCTACATCTTCGATCCCTACCAGCGAGCGGAGGCAGGGCCAGGACAAGGAGAGAGCATCGGGCTGGGTCTCTACCTGTCCAAAGGGCTGGTGGAGGCGATGGGTGGGCGGATATGGGCCGAGAGCGAGCTGGGCAAAGGCAGCGGCTTTAGCTTCACGCTACCTGCGCATTCCAATCAGCTCCTGGCGTGAAGCGCTTTCGATATGTAGGCTCGCAACCGGTTGACCTCCGGGCTCGTTCGGTCCCGCGGGCGCACCAATCCTACATCCAGCGACTCCAAGATACGCGCCGGCCTGGGCGAGAAGATCAACACGCGATCGGCCAGGACAGCAGCCTCTTCGACGTTGTGGGTGACGAAGAGGACAGTCTTATGCTCCTGCTGCCAAACCTGCAGCAGTTGCTCCTGCATCTGTGCTCGCGTCTGGCAGTCCAGCGCCGCGAAGGGCTCATCCATCAACAGCACCCTAGGGTCGTTGGCCATGGCGCGGGCTATTGCAGCACGTTGCTTCATGCCACCGGACAACTGATTGGGCCTGAATTTCTCGAATCCTGTCAATCCCAACATGTCGATATAGCGCTGCCCGATACGTTGCCGCTCTGCCATGGGGATATTTCGCATCTTCAGCCCGAACTCTACGTTTTGGCGAACGCTTAACCAGGGAAACAGGGCGTACTCCTGAAAAACGAGCCCCCTATCCGGCCCCGGCTCAGTCACAAACTGCCCTCCCACCCGGATGGACCCACTCATGGGTAGCTCGAGTCCGGCAATAAGCCGCAGCAAGGTGGTCTTACCGCAGCCGTTGGCCCCCACTAAGGCCAGGAACTGCCCCTCATCGGCAGAGAAGGAGATATCGTCCAAGACCCGGAGGTCGCTATAAGAATGGCTGAGCTGATTCACCTCGAGCATCGAATAGCCCTCGTTACGCATAACGGCGCTCCACCAACCCAATCACCCCGGTTAACAGCATGCCCAGTAGGCCAATCAGCACCATCCCGGCAAATACTGCGTCGAAGCGGCCAACCTCGGCCATGCTCCACACGAATACGCCCAGGCCGCCCCCCTTCACACCAACCATCTCTGCGGCCACTATGCTCATCCAGGCGATGCCCAGGCCGATACGTACTCCGGTGAGAATAGATCCGAAAGCAGCAGGCACAACTACGTGGACGAACAGCCGTAATCTACGTGCACCTAAGGTCTGTGCTGCATCCAAAAGAACGGGTTGGATCGCCTGAACGCCAGCGTAGCTGTTCAAGAACACCGGGAAGAACGCTGCCAACACCACTAAGAAAATTGCGTCGAAGGGGCTGCCAAAAAAGTAGATGGCGAAGGGTATCCATGCCAGGGGAGGAATCGGCCGAAGGATCTCCACCACCGGTGTCGTCACCGCAGCCAGAATCTTGAACCAGCCCACGCTCAGCCCCAACGGCACGGCGAGGGCTATGGCCAGGGCGAATCCTTGCACTATACGTTGCAAGCTAGCCAGGGTGTGCTGGCTGATGGTGAAGCCCAGGAAATCCTTCTCCACCAGCGCCGTTATCAACGCCTGAGCGACCGCAACGGGTTGCGGTAGATAAGGGCTACGTAAGCCGGTCGCCACCAAGTGCCAAACTAGAACGAATGTCGCCAATGAAAGCAGATATAGGGTACGGCGAACGCTCCCTCGCATCGCTCCATTGGGCCGTTTTCTCCCAGCCAGACCTCCACCATTGGTAAGAGAAACCCAGGAACGCCTGATGTCACTTAAATTGTAGTTCTTCTCCAGAATCAATTACCCCTCGCACAGATCGCCAGTTCTAATCGCAGCTTCAACTTGGACGATCTGGTTATCCTCGTCGCCCTACGATGCAATGACATCGACTGGCGGTAAATCGGTACTACTCTTCCAGGCTCCCCATCTCACCAGGTCTTCACCTCGAGGTGCCCTGAATCGACTGCTGAATATAGCTGGTCGCAAAGTCTTCCACGCTCTTGTATCCACGCTCCTGAAGCTTCTCATTCGGAACGATCTTGTACTCTATCAGCTTGTTGGCGAACCGAGTGAAGTTGTCCTGGAACCCAGTGTCTATCGTCGCTCGATAGTGGATCCCTTTGAAGGCTTCCTTTACTACTTCGGAGGTACGCCCGGTAAATTTCACTCCTAAATCAAGCAGAATCCCATACTCTTCGGAGTCTGGCTTTGCCAGTGCGTCGTTTATCCACTGTATTGCGGCTGTATGGGCATCGAGAAACTTACGCACCGCCTCCGGGTTTTTCTGCGCGAACTCCCGGTTTGCCACCACCACACAATCCGGATGGTTAGGCCAGATATCTTGAGAAGTAGCAAGGACTTTGCCTGCATCAGCGAGTAAAGCGGCGGAAGGGAAGGGCTCCCAGGCGATAAACCCCCCGATGTCACCCTTTTCCAGCCGCGCCTGCATGTGGGCTACCGGCATATCTATTATCGTCAGTTGGCTCGGGTCGAGACCCTGCTTCTCGGCTATGCTGAGGAGAAGAAAGAATTGGATGCTCGAATGGCTCGGGGTGGCGACGGTTTCGCCAACCAGGTCGGCAAGGCTGTTCACCCCCTTCGCCACCACCAGTGAGGAGCCAATTTCATTCACCTGCGCGACGATTGAGGTGTTAGTAGCCGCGTTCAGATGCTTGATGATCGCGGGCGGCAACCCGAGTAAGCCGATATCGATATCCCCTGTGGCAAAGTGATCCATCACTACGCCACCGTTCTCGTAAGGCGCCCCAACCGCATCCTCGATCACCAGCCCGTGCTTGTCATACAACGATTGCCCGCCACCAACAGCAGACTCCTGCGCTACGAGGTGCGATATGTGGTGAAGATCGCTGACCAGGTAACCGACACGGACCTTGTCTGCTGTCTGTGATCCCGGCTCCTCTGCAGGAGTACATGCCATCGGAACAGCTAATAAAACTGATAACAGCACTAGGCCGATTACCCTGGCGAAACGGTTACTCAAGCTCCATTTCTCGAGCAATTGCCAATCGCCCCCTTTCCAAGACAGACCAGGTCCGCGACAAGCAGGTCTTCGGTCTGTTTGCATAAGCGCGCCAGCGCTAGCCTCGCTGCTGTA
This sequence comes from Chloroflexota bacterium, assembly GCA_050942695.1. GTDB lineage: Bacteria > Chloroflexota > UBA6077 > UBA6077 > UBA6077 > JBMNNU01. Next base: position 16,620 of record JBMNNU010000020.1, on the reverse strand, counting down.
AATATCCCAGCTATTGTGAACCAACCTGATGTATGGCCGATAGCTCTTAACTCTTGGATTGCCATATACGCTCTCGGGTCGCCGCTCAAAGCTGCCGTCGCCGCGTTAGCCAACCTCTCATCCAGCTCACCGGCTAAAGCTAACGACAGCTTCTGCCCGCTCAGCCACGAGGTAGCTTGCAGCTCCAGGCTAGCCGCTAGGGCGAGGCGCTCTCCTTTTGACCAATGGGTCGCGAGGCAGTCCCGCAATGTATCCGGCTAGGAAATCATCTCCAGCGGGTGTCAGCCCCGGCCCCAGCCCCACCAAGCTGTTCGCCGCTTCGACTCTAGCATCTTCGTCCAATAGTGTTGCCGCGTCGATAAATTCAACCACCCGCGCCTCCGCAGTTCTACAGAGGAGGGTATCGCCACCAACAGGAGGAGAGCTCAGACAGCTCCTCAACAGCAGCAGAGCGGCATTCAGTCCCTTCGGCGATGGATCGAGTTCCACCTTGGCAGCCCTCCAAACCGCCGCAGAGCCTAGCGCAACCGCTACAGGGCCAACATGCAACGTCTGGCCTGCCAGGTAAGCTGGCTGTCCTGTTTCAAAACCGTGAGAACGGAAATCTATATAGTCCGGCACATCGACTATCAGGTTGACCGGCCCGTTACCTACAGAAGGGGCAGCCAGGCTGACGAGTAAACCGTCTCGAGTTATTAGGTTGCAGACACGGCGGAAAACGCTGTGAATAGAAGCGTCTGCCCTCAGTCGAGTGCTTACTTTGCATCCTAAGCTAGTCGCTCGCCACCTGCGACACCCCTGCTGGAAGCCACCTGAGGAGATCACGGCCGCGCCGCCATGGCTCCGGCCTTTGAAGCGCGATAGCAGGCGACGTGAGCCTTCGCAGAGGCTTCCCAGCTAAATCTCTCCGCGGTAATTGGCCCTGTCGTCCCCAGCAAACGGCGCAATCGATGATCGGTTATCAGCCGTATCAGGCCTGAGGCGATACTTTGCTCATCGTATGGGTCTACCAGAAGCGCATTTTCTTCGTTTCGCAGATATTCTCTAAAGACAGGAATGTCGGAGGCTAGAACAGGGAGCCCAGTGGCCAGAGCCTCCAGCACCACCAAGCCCCAGCCCTCCTTAATCGACGGGAAAGCAAGGATATCGGAAGCCCAGTAAAGCTGGCGGATCAGGTCTTCGGGCACTACACCCAACAGGAAGATATCTTTGTTCATCTTCAACCCCGTCTCGCCAAGCTCTTCATAAAAGCTGTCTCTGTACGCCCGATAGTCCAGCAGCGTTGCGCCACCGGCGCAGACCCACACCACATCCCTGCCTTTGGAAGCTATCTCACGTCGCACCGACTGAAAAGCCCGCAAAAGGTTGATGCTGTTTTTGCGAGGATCGATCCCTCCAATACTCAATAGCACTGTCTGATCGGTTAGCCCGAATTTGGCGCGTGCTTCAGCGCGTTCCAGTTCGTTTGGGGGTCGGAAGCGAGCAACGTCCACACCGTTGTATATCACTTCCGAATCGATGCTGAATTCCTGGACAAAACGTTGCTGCCAGTAGCGGCTTACCACGATCTTCCGGTCTGGCCGGACTACAGAGAGATCCTGGCATTCGATCAAGGCTGGACTGACGAAGTCTTCGATGTGGTGAATCGTCCGTATAAAGGAGGGGATTATCCCATCTTCACGAAGGCGCCATAGCGCGTTGGCCGATATGCAGTCCTGCGCATGGTGGATTGCAGGCAATCGATATCGATGCGTAGCCAGGAACTCGTAGTAGGTCTGGATGTAGCGTTGGATACGCTCATCCAGAGGCTCGTCTGCGTTGAGATCTGGGCATGGGATCAATGTGAATGGCACGGAGGTGGGGCGGAAGAAAGCTGTCTGCTGATGCCTGCCCAGGGCATAGATGTGGACGTCATGCCCTAACGCTTGGAGATGCTCGGCCAACTCGAGGGTGTGGACGACACCACCCCTCGGTTGTGTCGAGTAGGTATACTGAGCAATACTGAGTACCGGCTCATCCGATACCAGGTTACCTGACAACAGCGCCACCTCTTCCCTACGATTGACTCGAGCGCGTCTCGTTCCGGCGAGCCTCTGAGATGGCCTCTTTGAGTTCGTTGGGGCTATCTCCGGCCTCCACACGACGGACCACTTCGTTAAAGCCGCGACCGGGGTCGGAGCCGCTGGAATTGTACATATCACCCATTCGCCTGATTGCCTCGCGGGGATTCACCGGCTGCAGCAAGCCGGTCTGAGTATTCCCGTTCCGGCTGCGAATAAGCCCGGGTCGCGATACGTTTCGAGTCATTGAGGCGCTGCCACAATCCTCGCACTTAGGGGTGTATTCGCCTCCAATTGTCCTGACGAGGATGGATGTGACATGTCCGCAATCAGCACAGCGATATTCGTATATCGGCATACGACCCTCCAGTTACTGCCCCCGTTGGGTTAGTAAAAAAATTGGGGACACCCCCGTAAAAGTGCCAGAGGGCATGTTTACGCCCGCCAGGCCTCAACGCTGTTCACGTTTGCGTTGAGTACGCTGACCTGGCTTTAGCCTACGATAGCGGCCGCGACACGAGCTGCCTGTGCGTTGGTAGGTAGCACCAGCACACCCGCCTCGCGGAGCAACTGCTCCTGTCGCTGAAGGCCCTGGAAGTCCTGTTCGGTTCCACAAACGTGGGCCACCACAGCGAGATATCGACCGCGCGCACCGGCCCTGCTCTTGGCTATTCGGATCGTTTCCGATAGCACACTCGCGGGGTCTGGGTGTGATCCGTACCCGATTACGACGTCCAACAGGATGACCGCAACCGATGGATCTTCCGCTTCCTTCAGGATGCGCTCCTGCCGCAGCCTGGGATCTAGCATCGGATGGGGTCGCCCTCGAGTAAACTCCTCATCTCCCATATCCACGCAGCTATTCTCTTGGCTTTGCCAGGCGTCTTTTAGTGCCCACTCTGAGCGAAGCGGTATGTTGGAGTATACCGACGGGAGTCGGCCAGACAGGATCCACATCGTCTCGTCGCATAGGCTGCCGCCGGAGTACAATCCGCGAAGGTAACGCTGCCCCTGTGATAGCCGCATCCGCTCAGCTATGGCTAGTTGATCGAGCTCGTTTTCACTCAGTTTGGGAAGGGCGCTGCACCCAATCTGTTGTAGCGCTGCGTCGGCCGCCGCCTCAAGGGTGGTGGTGAATATGAGCGAACCCTCCTGGCCGGAGCGCTTTCCGCCCAGGAAACATATTACTACCGGCTTGCCGCTTGCCTTAGCAGCCTCCAGCATCTTATTGGCTACCGACTTTGCGGGCGGCTTGGAAATTAGCACTATGGCCTTGGTATCTGGATCGGCTGACAGCATCTCGATGCCCTGGCGCATCATCAACCCGCCGATTGCCTCGGACAGGTCGCGGCCACCGACTCCGATAGCCTGCGTTATGCCGCTGCCGGCACGGTCTATCAGAGTAGTCACCTCCTGAAGTCCGGTGCCAGAAGCGCCCACCAGCCCGATCGGCCCACGGCGTATAGCATTTCCAAAGGCGAGGGCGACGCCGTTGATGTTGGCAGTTCCGCAGCCGGGGCCCATTACCAGCAACCCACGTGATACTGCGCGCTGCTTCAGCTCCAGCTCCTCATCGAGCGTCACATTGTCGCTGAAAAGAAACACGTTCAAACCGGCGTTCAGCGCCTTTGCAGCCTCCAGCTTGGCATACCCACCGGGGACCGAGATTAGGGCGATATTCGATCCGGGCGCGGATCGAAGGGCTTGCTCCAATGTACGGTTTATTACCACCTCGCCGGATACTGCCGCCGTATTGCTAGCCTCGTTCAGCAGGGCTTCAGCTCTCTCCAACCCTTGCTGCGCTGCGTCGGCAGAGGAAGCCTCAATGACCACAACAAGATCGTTCGCTCCGGCAGCCTGGACGTCGTCCGTCAGCAAACTAGCCTCTGACAGTACGCGCTTGTTGGCATCGGTACCCATCGCAACAATTGCCCGAGCGACACCGGCAATCTTTAACAGAGCTTCAGAGGTACGCATCAACCGAACAGAGTCCTGATAGACGTTGGGCTTGACCTGACTCACAAGCACCATTTTCAACTCCCAATCGATGCTGTATCGGCCACGATGTGGGTACCGGTCTTCCCGTCCAGCGCCGCGATTATCAGCTCGGGACGGGTGATTATCACCCTCTTACCACCATGAGTGAGAAAGTAGATCGCACCCTCGATCTTTGGTCCCATGCTCCCGGGGGGGAAATGCCCCTGGCTGTAGTACTCTTGGGCTTGGCTAACGGTGATCTGGTCCAGGCCGATCTGATCGGGCTTGCCATAATTTAGATAGACACGGTCGGCATCGGTCAGTATCAGCATCTGTTGCGCTTCAACCAACACGGCGAGCAACGCGGCTGCCCGATCCTTATCGATAACCGCTTCTAAGCCGCGCAACTGGCCCTCGGCATCCCTCTCGACAGGTATTCCCCCTCCACCCGAGGCGATAACGATGATCCCCGACTCCACCAACAGCTTGATGGCAACCTTCTCTACGATATCGATCGGTGGGGGTGAGGCTACTAACCGTCGATAACCCCGCCCGGAGTCCTCGGTCATAGTCCAGCCCTTGTTCTCGCGTATCCACTCAGCGGTCGTTTCGTCGTAGAAAAGGCCGATCGGCTTGGTGGGCTTTTGAAAGGCCGGAGAGTTGGCGTCGATAACGGTTTGCGTGGTGATGGTCACCACAGCCTTTGGGATATTCGCTCGGTTGAGAGCATTGGTAAGCCCCTGTTGAAGTAGATACCCAATCTGGCCTTGGGTTTCAGCTCCACACACATCTAACGGCATAGGAGATACTAAATCCCCGGCACTCTCCTGCTGGATTAGGATTTTCCCGACTTGTGGGCCATTGCCGTGAGTGATCACCAGACGGTGGCCGGCCTTGACTAGCTCTGCCAGAGCCGCCGACGTAACCTTGACGTTGCGGAGCTGTTCATCGTAGGTGCCATGCTCATGCGCCCTAATGAGCGCATTTCCGCCCAGCGCCACAACAGTAGCATTAGCCATTAGAAGTCCCCCTTTTCGTGCCGGATTATTCACTCCCATTCGAGTTCGAGTATTTGGACCGCAGCTTTTCGACGGCTGCCGCCATCTCTTTTTCAGTTAAATACTGCTGAGGTGGTTCGGGAGGGGGCACGCCTCGTTTCAACAGGCCGGTGCAGGGGTCCAGATTGACCGGTTCTACTGTAAAGACGAGCCCTTTCTCCCAGTCCAACTCAGAGCTCGTTCGCAAGCCGAAGCCGTCGGATAGCTGCATTTCTAGCCGTTCGAAATAGCTGTGTCCCCGACTGCGTATCTTGTTGTCGTACAGTAGAACCCACTCGGCCCCCTCCGATCGTGCCCTGTTTACCCTCTCCTGTATATCAGCGCAGCTCTTCATATCTGCGATCTCTTGATAACGGATATAGAACGCCGCATCCAGGATAAGGTCGTAGTCGAGAAAAGCCCGGCGCTCAAGATCCATTGCATCGGCAATCGAGGCCACAGTCTCGGAATCGGTCTGATGATACGCCTCCATCAGCGCATCCGAGTCGTTCAGATCGCTCAGGCTGTTCGCCACTGCTCTCACCAGCCGTATGCAGTTGGTATAAAGCTCCGGAGCTTGAACTACCGCCCGATACAGATTATCTTCAGACCGCCGCCAACTGATAACCTGTTCTCGAATCTCTTCCCGAGCCATCACTCTGCTCCCGCGCCCAGTTTGATCGCCGAGACCGGGATCGATTGTTGAGATGAAGAGAGCGAAAGGTTCCACTCCCTAGCCAATGCAACCAGGGCTTGATCGAAGACCTCAATCGGGATATGGGCCACCCCGGTCCCAATTTGTCCCGTTGTCGAGCTAGTCTCATGTAGGACTCCGGTAGTAATGAAAGGCACGACACGCGTCTCGACTACACGCCGGACGTCGATACCTAAGGGAGTCTGCTCAAAACCCATTGTCGGCAGTGTGAATTTGGGATGTGTGGCGACCGTGATCTGTCTCAGATCCCGAACTGCGGCGATCTCATCGGATAGGCTGCCGCCTACGAAGACGGCCATGCTGGGAGCCGCTGGTATCGCCATCCCGCCCAGCCCACAGGTCTCGATGATCGCACTATCCCCAATGTCACCCGCAGCATCAGAGACGCTGAATCCAGTGTAGTAGAGAGCCTCGTTCATCTTTGTCACAGGCGCTACCAGCCAGTTTTCGCCGAGCCCGCTAACCCGAATCATGCAGTCCACGCCGTTACGTGAGATAGCTGTGACGACGGTGCTGTAGGGAATACCGTGTGCGGCATCCATCGTCGCTTTGGCTGCAGCCATCGTGAAGTTGAGGAAGAAGTGGCTGTTGTCTGCCATAAAGCGGATCACGGATGCTATGACATCACTGTTTAGATCAGCCTCTATCATACCGAGTGCAAGAGACTTGATCAAAATGTTGGTGCAGGCGGCGCTCCGAGCGTGACACTCATCGCCCATCTGAAGCCCTTGGGCGTCCACATCGAAGACATCTATTGGGCCGGTCTTCTGGATCGTGGCCTTCACTGCATAGCTCAGCGTATCCCGTATCCAGCGCAGTCGTTCCAATGTCCCCTCGTCATAGACCCCAAACCATAGAACGTTACCACGCCCCTCGTTGAAGGTGGAAAAGCCGTAGTTGCCGAAGGTCTCGTTGCGCACCACCAGTACGGGCATGGACGGCGAAACAATGCCGGTCATCGGCGCAACGACACCAAACTTGTGAGTGGGATCGAGCGTAACCTTCCCGCTCTCAATCATAGTCTCTGCCGAAGGGCCGTCGCTCGCCCACCCTTCAAACTGAATGGCTCCAAGCACAGCTCTTTTCTGCGGACCGCACATTCGATCCCAGCCTATGGGCGGGCCGGCGTGCAGGATTGTGTACGGTGGCAGCTCCACCGCATCCGCCGCGGGGGCAACGTCCACCACTTTGGGTTGCGAACGAACGATCCGATCGATCGCCTCCTGGTTAGCCCTTTCGATGCGATCCACTAGAGCTTGCGTGGCTCCTCCATCGTCCGTCGCCGCCGATAGCTCCTTGGGCGCCCCGTACACTTTCTTGAGAAGCTCCACCAGTTCGGTGTTGCCTCCTGCTGGTGGATGCCAATCCACTTCTGATACAGGAACGGATTGCTTTCGCAGATCGTTAGCGAAATCCTGGATACCCAGGTTGATCACCCGAACCGGGGTGCGGAACAGCTCGTTGTTGATCGAGTTGCCTTTTTCAGTCTTCACTCATCTGCCTCCAGCATGGTGAGGGGTTCGGCTGTCATCACCACAGGGCAGCCAGTCGTCAGGGTATTGCTCACCCAGCAGTAGCGTTTGGCTATCTCAAGCAGTGTATCGAGCTCACTCTGAGGTCGTTCAGAACGCACGACCAGGCGGACCTCTTTGTACCTTAACGCCGAGTGATCGACCTCACCAACGGCATCCACGGAGATCCTGCTGATAGGGACACGCCGTTTCCGGGCAATATGCGCTACTGCTAGACACATACAGGACGCCACCGAAGCCAGTAACAGGTGGCTGGGTGAAAGGTCTGCGTTTCCCTCACCATCATCTTCGTTTCCGCCTTCATCTGTGGGAGCCCTGAGTATTTCGGTCTTAGTACGGTAATCGCCTAACCATCTGACTCGTACTGCTTCCATTTATTCCCAATCTACCCAATGTTGTGGGCCACGAATAAAGAAAAGACGCAAGATCCATTGCCGAAGCGGCCATGGCACGAGACGGTATGCTGGCAGAAATGGGAATCGCAAAAAGAGATATATCCAGCCCGATTTGGGATATGGCTTCACTCCCATATTGGGATACCTGCGCACCATATCCTCCTGGGCAACCATCATCAGAAACCCCTCGGTTAAGGCGCGGAAATGCTGAAGCCAGGTATGAGGCGGCGGTGTGGATAGCACTACTGGATTATTTGACATCGGCGCACCTCTCTATTTCTTCGACAGTAGGTCGAGGCCGTTCCGTGCGGCTAGGGCTATTGGCTCGTTGAGAGCGCCGATGGATGGGGAGTAGACGTTCTCCATCGTCGCAAGCTCATCCAGTGTCGCCCCTTTTCGCATAGCAAAGGCTAGGAAATCCGCTCGCTCCTTCGCCCCTTCACCGCCTACCATCTCGGCACCGATCAGACGGTGGGTCTTCCGATCGGCAATCAGCTTCACGAAAAGCTTCTCGCTAGATGGGTGATATCGAGCAGCGGTGAGCCCCGTTGCCTGTCCAACAAAGTAAGGTATTCCCAGAGCCTTGGCCATGGTTTCAGATACCGTGACGCCGCTGGCCTGAACCTTACCAACAATCATTCCCCAAGGCCCGAACACCGGATAGTAGGCCATGTCACCACCCACCGCGTTGATACCGGCGATCCTGCCTTGAGGGTAGGCAAAGGTACTTGGCAGGATGTGGATGGGGATCCTCAGAAAACCGTGGATAATTTCGACGCAGGCCCCCACAGCATACACATCCTGAACGTTGGTGCGCATGTGGTCATCTACGACGATCCCCCCGGTCGACCCACATTTAACGCCGATAGATCGCGCTAGTTCAGTGGAGGGCTTCACAGGGCCTGTCACGAAGACGATATCGCAAGGGTACTCACCCTCATTGGTCAGAAAGCCACAGACGTGACCATCCCTGCCCTTGATCTCCTTCAGTTGCGTGCCCAAATGGAACTGAACGCCGACCTTCTCCAGTTCGTCCTGTATCGGCTTCATAATTTCAGGGTCGACGAAGTCGGCACAAAGCCAGGGGTATTCGTCAACGACGTGAACCTGGATGCCTCGATGGGACAGCGCCAAGGCCATCTCGATGGCGAGAGGTTTGCCTTTGTAAACCAGAGCGGTCTTGCACTGGTCCAGTAGCGGGTCGATCTTCATAGCGCGGCGTATGTCCTTGAGGTACCAGATCCCTTTAAGATCCGCACCCGGCACATCTGGGGCTTCGTATCCCCACCCGGTGGCAATGACCAATTTATCGAAAGGGAAGGTATCGGTCTCGGTATAGACCACTTTCTCCTTGATATCGATCCGTTTCGCCACCGTGTTGGTGCGCAAATCAAGTCCCATCTTCGCATAGAACTCGGCATTTTGGAGAAAGAGGTCCTCGAAAGAAGCAACCTCGCGCCCAAAAACGTAGGGGATTCCGCATGGGCTGTAGGCAATGTCAGCGAATTCCGTGATTAGGGTCACACTAGCTGAGCGGTCGGTCTGGATGGCATTAGCTGCGGCCGCAGTGCCACCAGGGCCTCCGCCGATGACGACTATCCGAGTCATAATTACCTCCCGACAGTAATTCCCTCTTTGGATGAGAATGGGGCAAAGCCGGTGAAGGACTCCGAATTCAGATCCCACATCACAGCTTCGTCGCGACCATCACGCAGGAGCACCACACGAGAATCCGTTACTCGGCCTATGGCAGCGCAAGCGATTGAGTGTGCAGCGAAAGAAGTTTGGATATTTATCACCTGCTCCGGACGTACAGACAAGATGAAGCCATAGCTAGGGAAAGCCAATAGCCAGTCCATATACCGATCCGCTGCCTCTGGCGGCTTAGGTATAGCATCGAGGTCTATCACAGCGCCCACACCGGATGGCTCAAGAAGCATCAGCGCTGAGCCCAATATTCCGGCCATGCTGACGTCGCGGCACGCGTCGCACCAGCCCGCCTCAGCGATAGCCGGCAATAGGGCGAAATCTCTGCGCAACTCGGCATCCGAGAGATGGGCTGAACAATCCCAGAAGGGGAAATGGGGGTGAAAAGAACCCCTCAGGTTAGTTACATGCATCAAAACGTCGCCCGGTTTAGCGTTGAAGCTGCTTAGAAGTCTCTTTGCCCTGCCCAGTACGCAGGCTCCGACGGAGCTGAAGCTGCCGTTAGCGGTGAGGTGCCCACCAACCAGTGGAAAACCGTATCGAGCACAACCGTCACGCAGCCCTCGCAAAACCTCAGCGGCTCCGTCGGTGTCTTCGGCGAGGATCACATCCACCAACGCAATTGGGTATCCTCCCATAGCGTAGACATCGTTGGCGTTAGTGAGAACCGCGTAGAGGCCCGCCTGGTATGGATTAGCCTTGACCAGCGGCGGGAACATGATCTCAGCGGCCAGCAACAGATACCCATCCTCAGTCTCTATGGCGGCAGTATCATCTCCGAGGAGAACCGGCCGCCCATTGATAATGGGAGCATGTTGCACTAGCCCATCGGCCAGCAGCGAAATCTCGTTTTTCCTTTGCCAGGCTGGCGACGCTCGAAGCGTAGCGATGATGCGATTTAAATCTAACTCAGACATGGGCTACAGGCCTCATCTTCGTATTCACAGCTAAGAGGTTCGCCTCCATTTCCTGGTGAAGCTGGCCATAGTGAAGCTCCGGTTCCCCTACCTCCCGCCAACCCAGGTGACGGAAGAACCGTACGTTCTGAAGCTGGATGAAGGCGAGAAATCGACGGCAGCCACGCTCACGGACCACATCCTCTGCCATCCTAACCAGACGACACCCGACCAATCCCGCTATTCGCCGGTACTCCTTCAACACTGCGAGCCGCCCCCAGTACCAGACTCCGCCACCTGCTTCGTAGCAACGCACCGCCCCAATAACCGCCCCGGTGTCCTGGTCCACGGCTACGATATGGATGGCGTAGTCGTCATGTTCATCCCTGTCCGAGGTCGCAAACAGCCCCTGTTCCTCCGTAAAGATAGCCCTACGTACTGCGAAATATCCCTTGAGCTCTTCCTCAGTGGTCGCAATCTTGTAGATGATTTTGGGCATATCGTCCCCTATCTTTCGAATACTGGAATAGCGGAACAGGCGGCGCAACGCACACAGCCGGCTTTTGTTCTGCTCCAACTCAACCCGTACTCCCGGTTGATGGCTGCAACCTTGGTATATATGGACAACATCGTCTCGGGCTCGGGTGTCTTCGCATCCTGAAGCGGGGTTCCGATGACAGGTCTGAGCGGTACAATAAAGGTATAAACTCCGATCATTGCGAACTTTCGGCAACCCTCGACTATAGATTCCGGACTATCCCCCAACCCGGCAATTATGTAGGTGGACACCTGATTCCACCCGAAAATCTGGACGGCGCGCACAGATGTTTCGAAGTAACGCTCGATGCTTATCTTGGCCTTCCCGGGCGCTATACGCTCTCTGACCGATTGATCGAAGCTTTCGAGGTGCAAACCAACGCTCTCCACGCCTGCATCCCGCAACAACAGCATGTCATCCAAATCTTCCGGAGGCTCGAACTGGGCTTGAATGCTGATATCGACGGCTGCTTTGACAGCCTGGCTGCAGCGAGCCAGGTAGTGGACACCCTTGTCGCGAGAGTTGATCGTGCCGGTTGTCATTACGAAATGGCTGGCCCCATCCAGCCGCACCGCTGCCTCAGCGACCTCAGCCAACTGGTCAGGAGTTTTCACAATAACAGTGGAACCGCTATTGAGCGACTGCTCGATGGCGCAGAATTGGCAACGTTCGCCGGGCCGACGCCAACGGATGCATTTCTGGAAAACCGTGGTAGCCAGGGTATCGCGTCCGTGCATCAAAGCGATCTGCCGATATGGAATCCCGTCTTTGGTGCTGAGATCGTAGAAGCGAGGGGTGGGTGGGAATTGAACAGACAGCAACTTCTGTCCGTTTTTAGTAAGCTGATAACCATCATCATCTTCGACGACAGCATAGGGCGATTGCTCCGCAAAAGCCCCGAGCGTCGGCACGGTTATCGCAACGTCTCCTATTAGAAATGGCTTGCCATCGGTAGGGCCGGCTCCTCCGCGGCGGCCACGGTCTTGAACGGGCACCTCTATCCGTGCACCCATACTCTGAAGCTCCGTCACTATTTCCTGCAGTGTCATCTGTACCCTCCCAATCGGGTAACCTTTGAGCAGATGAAACAGGTCGCCGGCCACGAGCCACTCATCCACACACGGATTAGAGTTGCACCGGGTCCAGCAGCTTACGCCCACGATGGCGGCGGGACGCACAGGGCCTGTTCCCCAGGTTTCCTAGACCGTCCAGGTGCTCATGATCAAGCCGCCCGCTCTCCAGGTCTCGATGGTTATGTCGAGAACGTCCAGGGGACTGAAGGGTTTTACACCCTCCATCATGTCGGTCTCGCGCATAGCATAGAGAGCAGCCATGGCAAAGCGGCAGGCGTAGATTTTGCCACCCTCGTTGACAATGGTGTTCAACTGCTTGTTGTAAGAGAAGTTGCCCGGGAACCCTTCTACTCCAACCCGAGGGTAGCCGCGGCCGGCTGCACCCATCAGCACTGCAGGGCCGTACAGAACTAGGCTGGTGTCAAACCCTTTTCGCCTCATCCGGGTAGCGGTTAGCATGTTGATCAAGCCGACCGACCCCTCGAAGGGCACCGTGTGCATCAAGACCAGGGCCTTGTCACCCGGGTTAGCCTTATAGTCAGGGAAGAGCTTCTCCTGGATGTTGACGATCTCGTCTCCTTCTTTTAGCCGAGGCACTTCCACCATTGGCATTGCCGGTTTCCTCCACTTTTCTTACTTGCTCGCGCAGACGTCTGCGCCGAACCATCGTCCAATACAACCTCAGGGAACCCTACACCACTGCTCCAGCAGCCTACCCCCCCGTGTTACTCCGGGCGTATTCAGCCACTACCCCCGTCGCAACCGCTTCTACCCGTAAAGCTTCTCAGCGTTGTTCCAGAAAATGTTATCCTTCAGCTCTTCCGAAATGGGCGCACCCTCTATCTTCCAGTACTCACCCATGAAATCGCTCCATGGGATATCTGAGGAGAAGAGGACCCGATCCGCTCCGATACCGGTGCGCTCGATCTCAGTTAGTAAGAAACGCGGACCGAAGCCAACGGACCAGGAGCAGTCGGTATAAATCTGATAACCATCCTTCACCATCTGCAGGAAGCGCGGCACCATCTTTATGTGGCCACTGACGCCGCCGCCCATGTGTACCAGGTGGATCTTGACACGCTTTCCATATTTCTCAACAAATGGGAAGGCAGCGGAGATGTCGGAGGAACCGCCTGGACTGGTGTGAATGTGGACCACGTAGTTGTGCTTTTCGGCGGTATCTATGATCATGTCGCCTAGCTCCGTGGTCGCCTCGTCCCACTTGTTGACATCCCACGTGCCACCCAGCAGGCAGGTCATCTTGAGTATCTTGATCCCGGGCGCGCCCGCATGGCTCAAGCTGTTGACCACCCGCTCTTTGTCCTTGGGAATGAGGGAAACCCACAACCCGCCAACGAGACGATCGTCCGTTTGCACGCTCTCCAAGACGAGGGGATTCAATGTGAAGGGCTGCGCGGAATCTGGCAGACCGTAGTTGGATAGAACCACAGCCCTATCGACGTGGAAACCATCCATCTCCTTCAAGAATTCCTCGGTCGTAGCGTACTCAATCACTGTGGGGTTGACCGGCTCCGGGAGGCCATAGTACTTGAAAGCCCCCATGGCGCCGATATGGGCATGGGAATCGAAGATCCGCTTGCGCTTAATGTCCATGCTTGCCTCCTTCAAAATTGGCTGAAGATTTACCAGTCCTTACCGGGGGGGGGGTAATGCTCAACTCCAGGTAGCGTTAGATGACGCCGTGAAGGCAGCATACATAGCGCACCTTCCCTCGCTCAGACTTAGCTCTTACTTTTCACTTACTTGGCTATGGGGTTTGCTGGGAGGGAAGCTCAAAGGTTAGTGGCCGGCTACAGAATGCCGGAGATTCGATTGGCTAATGGGGGTGATCGGTTGAGGATTAGGCGGCGAATGGAAATTAGGAGAGGAGAGCTGGTAAGGATAGCCAGCTCGCGCTAACGCCATCTGCACATCCGGGGCGGTTACGAAGGGTTGCCGAAGGGCAGGGTCTGAGAGACCATCAGCCACCTGTTTGAGGAGATCGGCTGCACTACGATAGTGGACTCTAGCTGCGTCCAAATTCCCTTCTTCCACGTCGACTGCTGCAAGGCTCATGTAAACAGGCCAGATTAGCGCCGGGCAGCTAATTCGCAAACCGACGGCCAGCGCATGTTGCAACGCTGCCCTCGCCTTCGACCTCATCCCCGAAGCGAGTAACACCTCGCCGCGTAACCGGCAACACTGGGCGATATTCTTATAGGCCTGCGTCTTGCGGGCGATGTCCAGCACCTCATCAGCGGCCGCGAGGGCTTTGTCCAGATTGCCCTCTATCAGCTCCAAACGGCCTTTGATCACTATCATCCGCATACCGTAGCGCCAACGCATGAATTGCTCGTTCTGGAAACCCCCGATGCCCTCATCCAGGTAGGCTCGAGCCTTGTCGAATTCGCCGAGAAGCAGATAATCGGTTGCCAGATTGGCCAGGGCGTTGCCTTCGGCCTCGGTGAGGCGCGGTTTGCCGGACCGCGCAAGCTCCAGACTAGCCTCGTCATACTGCACCGCCCGCTTCACATCGAACAGCTCCCGATACACCCAGCCCATCGTGTTCAACAGTCGGGCACGCCAGAAGCGGTCGCCCACTGCTTCTGACATATTGAGGGATGGAAGTAGATGACTCAGCGCAATCTGGTAGTGGCCGAGGCTAGCGTAGGACATGGTCAACACGAAATGCCCACCAAGAACGAGGAAGGGGTTGGAGAACGATTCGCCGATGTTGACACATGCCTGGGCGTGCTGGATCGCGATCTCGAAATCGCTGCGCAGATAGGCCAGCAACCCAAGCCCCCAGTGTTCTTCTGCCGAGGTAGTCCGGTCGTCATCCATATTTTCCGGGGCTGTCACCGAAAGCGCCTGAGAAGGGCCACCTTTAGTGGAGTCTAGGATATCACGCAGCTTGCGCGCTTTGGTGGCGAGGCCATCGTCGTGGAGTTCTGCCGCTAGGCTGGCGGCTTGTTCTAGGTAGGTGGTGGCCTGCTGCAGGCGATGCGCCCAGTAGTAGGCGATGCCGAGCTGGTACACTGCCTCACCCTCTCTAACCCGATCGTTCGTACGTCTGCTGCTATCGAGAAGCTCTTCCAGGTCTGCAATGGCCGCATCAAAGTTGGACAGGGCCAAATAGGCTTGAGCACGACGTTCGAACAGGAGAGACATCGTTTCGAGGGTTGCCAGCTCAGTATGTTCTCGGCACAAAGATAGGGCTCGATCATACTGCTCCACGGCCTCACGAGGTGCGTTGGCCGTACGCGCCCGGTCTCCTGCCCGAATCAGATAGTGTAGCGCCGCTTTGTAGCGCTCCGCGCGCTCGTAATGGTAAGCGAGAATAGCTGCCTGCTCGTCGAGATTATGTGAGGCCAGTTGCTCCAGAGACTGAGCAACCCGGCCATGCAGCCAGATTCGGCGCCGGGCCGATAAACTATCGTACACGACCTGGCGAATCAGTGTGTGGCAGAAACGATAACCGTTGCGAGTCTCCTCAATAATCCGCGCTTTCAGCAGTTCGTCTACTTGATCCAGCAATGTTGCATCGTCTTGCCCGGAAACGGCTCGCAACAGATCGTAGCCAAATTCCCGCCCTACAACGCTAGACATCGTAGCGAAGCGATTGGCTTCATGGCTCAACGACTCCAGCCGCATACCGATGACATCGCGCACTGATGCCGGTACGAATAGCTTCTCCCCCGGTGAGAGCCGCCATGTCTCGCCCGACCATTCGAGCTTTTCAGTTTTCATGAGGGCGAACACCACTTCGCGGACGTAAAATGGGTTACCTTCGGTTAGTTGATACAAGGCGTCCACCAGGCCGGGCGCCAGTCTACCGCCGCCCAACAGGCCAGATGCTAGTGATGCCATATCGTCCGAGTTCAGGCGCAATAGATTGATCCTCTGAGTCAGTCGATTGCGAAGAAGCTCACTGAACAGCCTTGCCATGGGGGTACCCCATACCACCTCTTCTTCGCGGATTGAGCAGATGAAGAATATAGGAACATCGGAAAGCCGCCGCGCGATGTAATGCAAAAGCTGCAAGCTGGACTCATCCGCAGCATGGAGGTCGTCCAGGAACACGACCAAAGGTGAATCCTGCGCCAGAGCTATAAAAACAGCAACAACCGCATCGAACAGCCGTTGTCGCTCTTGGCCCATATCCAGCTCCGGCACAAATCGCTTCCGATCAGGTGAGACCGACTCCGGGAGAAGACGTGCCAATTCAGGCGAAGCCAACTCAGGTAGTAGCCGGCCCAGGTGATTGACCAGAACACCGAGCTTTTCGTGAATGGACTGCTTGGGCATACCCGTTAAACCGCTCCGAATCGCCTCCACAAACGGCCCATAGGGGAGACGCCCCTCCTGTTCGTATGCGGCCCCATAGGTCACACGCATTCCCTGTTCGCTGGCGTAGGCCGCGACCTCCTCCGCCAACCGGCTTTTGCCCACCCCCTGCTCGCCGCAGATGAATGTGAGGCATCCGCGTCCAGCTTTGACTTGCGCGATAAGTTCCTTTAGTCTCTGCATCTCCTCGTTGCGGCCAATGAGAGGAAGCTGTCGCCGGTTCTCCGGCAAGGGGATTGTCAACGGGATCCGGGATGAAACCTGCGTTGCGATATTTGATCGCAACCGGTTCTCTACTACAGCCAGGTAAAGCTCGGTAGTCTCCGGTGATGGCTCAACCTCC
>JBMNNU010000019.1:0-20680 GCA_050942695.1 Chloroflexota bacterium | reverse complement strand
CCTGGACGCGGACTGGCCCACATAAACGACCAGAGGTGAGTGGCCTACGTATGCGTTGTAAAGCATACCTATGCCATTGCCTAGACCAGGGGCTATGTGGAGTTGAACCAGGGCAGGTTTGCGGGTAGCACGCGCGTAACAATCCGCCATGCCGACGGCCACACTTTCGTGGAGAGCTAGATAGTACGATATCGAAGGATAATCCGGCAGCAGGTCTATGATCCCCTGCTCTGTCGTGCCGGGGTTTCCGAAGATACAGTCGACACCATCAACCAGAAGCTGCTCGAAAAAGGCTCGCTTCCCTGACAACCTCTTGCTAGTGGACGAGCCATCGCTCCCTGTTGTCATGATTCTCCCTACCTTGGTATTGATGCTCCTTATCCTACACCGGTTGACTCTTCCTTGACCACCCTACCACCCTTTGCTACCATGCCGCTGTTCCTGAGGCCAACCTGGAGATCGACGATTAATGCCGGATGCGCTACTCTCCATAGTAATCGTCTCCTACAACACCCGAGACATCCTTAGAAGTTGTCTGAGATCGATTGTTGCAAGCCCATATCACGAAGTGATAGGGATATCTCAGACCCAAGCGCCACTGCGTTGCGAGGTGATCGTCGTCGACAACGCATCCAGGGACGGCAGCGCGAAGATGGTGGAACGGGAGTTTCCCTCCGTCAAGCTGATCCTGCCGGGAGAGAATCTAGGCTTCGCTCGCGCCACCAATCTCGGGTTAACGGCCAGCAGGGGCAACCTACTGATGCTACTCAACCCAGATACCGAGGTGGTAGGGGATGCGCTCCCAGCTCTCGCACAGTTCGTCCAGAGCAATCCACAGTTAGCGGCCGCCAGCCCTGCGCTGCTATTCCCCGACGGCCAGCCTCAGCATGGCGCCTTTCGTTTCCCCACCCTCTGGATGAGCTTCTTCGACTTCTTTCCGCTGAATCACAGGTTGATCAATTCCCGTTGGAACGGGCGCTACAGGGTACCCGAGGACAGCAGCCCTTTTCCTATCGACCACCCTCTAGGGGCGGCAATGATGATCCGGCGCGAAGCCCTGGACGATATCGGGCTGCTGGACGAGTCATTTTTCATGTACTGTGAGGAGGTGGACTGGTGCATCCGAGCGAGAAAACGCGGATGGCATATCTACCAGGTCCCTTCGGCCAGGATCGTGCACCACGTTGCTCAAAGTACCAGCCAGTTCAGGGAGGATATGCTGGTCGAGCTGCACCGCAGCCGCTACTATCTGTTCAGGAAGCACTACTCCAGCCGCTTCCTATGGGGCCACAGGGCAATTACCAGGTTGGGGCTAGCGAAAGAGTGGGTTCGGGCTCAATGGTTGGCGCTGAGGGGAGTAATCACCCGAGACGAGCTGGATTCCAGACTGCGAGCGTATCGCGCTATTTGGAATATGTAGCACACGATCACAAAGAAGACGATGATGGCACGCTGTTCATTTTGATGGGGTATGTCGTTGGCAAGTGTATGCGGAGCAGTAATAGCCAGAGACGCCGAGGCGACAATAGCTAGGTGCTTAAATAGCCTTTTATGGACCGATTCGCTGCTCGTCGTGCTAGACGACAGGACGATCGACTCCACAGGCAGCATCGCGTCGAGCCTTGGCGCTAAGGTGGAAAGCCGTACCTTCGTGGATTTCGCTCGCCAGCGCAACACAGCCCTCGACCTGATCGAAGATGAGTGGGTGCTCTTCGTAGACGCCGACGAGGTGGTAACCCCCGAACTTGCAGCGGAGGTGCGCGCTGTCACAACCGCTTCGAATAGAATTGAGGTTGGATACTGGATCCCTCGGCGTAATATCATCTTTGGGAGATGGATAAGAAATGCCGGGTGGAGTCCTGATTACCAGCTTCGATTGCTAAAAAAATCGCGGGCGCGTTATCGAGAAGACCGTATCGTCCACGAGCTTGTGGATCTACAGGGAGAGGCAGGCTATCTGGATAATCCCTTCATCCACTATAACTACGCCACCTTCTCCGAGTTTCTTGATCGGCAGAGGAGATATGCATCGTTTGAGGCCGCCAATCGGTACCGACGCGGCTTGAGGGCGCGCCCGCACAACTACCTGCTTCAGCCCTGGAGGGAGTTCTGGAGGAGGTACATCCAATTAAAGGGATACAAGGAAGGTTTTATCGGGCTCCTACTCTCAGCGACCCTCGCCTACTACGAGTTCAAGACTTATGTCGAGTTAAGCTCGATCTCTACTGCTGATCGCTGCAATTTTTCTTGACCGTCAATCACATAGCAGGTAAACTGCTTTCTATGGTAATAGTCTCCAGGACCGAGGCGTTAAGTAGATGCTATCCGGGTTATTCCGTCGCTTGGGTGAATCCCTCGTTCGCCATGCTCTGAACACCACTGCCGACTATCTGGAGGCCAGCGCCCTTCAAATTATCGACACCTGGACCAGTCGCCTCCAAGCGACGATGCCCAGCTATTTACCCCTGCTTCGCGAGATGCGCGCGTGGGGGACGAATAATCTCAAGTACATGGTACGATTGCTCCGTGCCCGAACGCAGGAAGAACGCGACAAGGTAATGGCGGAACTGCTAGGAACGGGGCGTGAGATGGCAGCACTGCATCTGGAGAGAGGTATCCCGCTATATGAGATACTGAGGGCGGCTTCTCTCTTTCGACTAGCCACCCTCAACGGCGTGGAGAGGATGCTGCGCCGTCGGATGTGGATAGCCTTCCCCCAGGATATCCTCAAGGCAGAGGACATTATCAACGAAGCTCTGGATCACCAGATGCTGGTGACCTCTGAGTCGTATCTTGAGGAGCGGGCTCGCATCATCCGGCGCAGTCAGATGGATCTGGAGTCGACAAACCGGCAGTTGACGGTCCTGATACAGGAGATGCATCACCGGATCAAGAACAACCTCCAGACCATCGCGGATCTGCTCACCCTCGAGATTCATAGTGGCAGGAAGATATCTACAGAGGTTGCGCTCAAGGAGAGTATCGCCCGAGTGCGGAGTATTGCAGCGGTCCACGAGCTTCTCTCCAACGAGAACGTGAGGGTAGCCGATATCAAAGAGCTGGCGGAGATGATAGCTGAAAATTGCGTCAGAGGCATGATCGGCAGCGAGAAAAAGGTGAACGTCATTGTTCAGGGAGAGCCGATCCTTTTGCCCTCCAAGCAGGCGACCGCGCTCGCCCTGGTTATGACAGAGCTGGTGAACAACGCGCTGGAGCACGCCTTTGATGGTAAAGGTGGGACTTTGCTGGTCTCACTCCAAGAGGCGGCCGGTGAGGTGCGAGTGTCGGTTCGCGATAACGGGAAGGGCTTGACGGAGGATTTTGACGTGGAAACCAGCTCGAATCTCGGTCTTCAGATAGTTAGAACCTTGGTAACTAAAGATTTAAACGGAACTCTGGACCTGGTTTCCAATGGGGGAACGACGGCAATAGTGAGGTTCGCAAGATGATGGATACTATGCGGGTAGTTATAGCTGATGATGAGAGCATCCGGCTGATGAGCTTGAAGGCTCAATTGGAAGCGTTGGGACTCCAGGTAGTGGGAGAGGCGCTAAACGGCAGACAGGCGGTGGACCTGGTGATCCGTCTGAAACCCGATCTGGCCATACTGGACATTAAAATGCCGGAAATGGACGGATTGGAGGCTGCCAAACAGATAGCAGCTCAATATCCCATACCGGTTATCGTGGTTACCGCTTACAGCGAGCGGACCCTGGCGGAAAGGGCTATCGAGGCGGGCGTGTTCTCATATCTGATGAAGCCTATCTCCGAGGAGGACCTGCTGCCAGCCATACTCTTGGCCAAGTCCCGGTTCCGAGAGTTCCAGGACCTCACTAAGGGCATAAGCGACCTGAAAGAGGCCCTTGAGACCCGCAAGCTGATAGAGCGAGCTAAAGGCATCCTGATGGAGCGACGTAATCTATCGGAGGCAGAGGCGTTCCGGCGGATGCAGATCCAGAGCCAGAACGAAAACAAGAAGCTTGCGGAAATCGCCCAGGCGATAATCATGGCAGATAGGATGTTGTAAAAAAAAAGAATCGTTGACATCCAGTTTGCTGGGTGTATAATGGCGGTACCGTTTCACCAATGCTGGTGAAGTAGCCAGATAGGGCTCACGAAGGGTCCCAGCGATAATGGTTTGAAACTTCCAATGTCGCTGGGCTTTTTTTACGGCCTAATTTGTGCTATGTTTCACAATGTCGGAAGGTATCCGGGAGGTGAGTCCGCAGCAACGGGGCGCGGTAGAGCGTGCCGACGATGGCACCTGTACGTCGTGTTGCGGAAGTCTGGGTTTCCTAAGGAGCTGGCTCATTATGAGGAGAAAGGGAAATCCAACCGAATTACTCTCCCATTTCGAAAGACGGCCCCACGGAAACCTGATGGCGGGCAGTCGGTGTCGAGTCCGGCAGAAACTCCAGTGGTGGTGAAACAGTTGAATCGTAAAAAAGTGGTTGTTGAAGCTGTAGAAAACAATTCCCCAAGTGGCACCCAATGGGTAGCTACCACCCCTGAGGTTTCCTCCATCTGCGGTACTGCCTCCGCAACCCCTACTCCACCTTTAACGGCTGCAGTAAGGGCAGGCGTCACCAAGGCAACGCGGTACCCTCTTGAACGGACAGGATGGAACGAGTCCGATCCTTTTTCTTGGAGGGAAAACGATGCGCCTCGGTGAAATAGCCCGACTCCTTAAGGCGGAGCCGTTATCTCCCCGGTACGATCCGAATCTGGAAGTTACATCTGCTTTCGGTGCCGACCTGATGAGCGACGTGTTGAGTTTCGCTAGACCAGGAGTCCTATTACTTACCGGCCTGACGACACCTCAGGTGATAAGGACCGCTGAAGTCGCCGGAGTCGTAGCCGTCGTGCTGGTACGTGGCAAGAAGGCGCTCCCGGAAACAGAGCGGCTCGGAGTCGAAGCGGGAATCCCTATTCTGCGGACCTCGCTCATCATGTTCGATGCGTGCGGGCGGCTTTACGAAGCAGGACTTAGAGGTTACTCTAACCAGCAAAGTTAACCAATCAGGACTGATTCGGAGCGAGACATTGAAAAGCAAGGGGAGGAATCTATCCTCGGCCGAGTCGGAGATAACGAAGATCCAGGAGTTGATGTATGAGCTGCGCGTCGAGGAGATAATGACGCGCCCAGTAATTACCGTGATCCCCGACGCCTCTATGAGGCAGGCCAAGGAGTTGATGCGATTTCGCCGCATTTCAGGAGTCCCGGTCGTCATTGGCGATGCGTTGGTTGGGATCGTGTCCGTGGAGGATGTTATCCGGTGGTTAGAGTTAGGTGCTACCAACGCAACAGTAAGCGATTGGATGACAAAGGACGTATTCACCGTTAAAGCCGAAGAGGCGGCGGTGCACGCCATTAACAGATTTGCAACATTCAAAGTCGGCCGCCTGCCGGTGGTGGATCGAGCCGGTAACCTGGTGGGTATCGTCACTCCCGGAGACATCATGAATAAAGTTGTCCGTATTTTGGATGCACTGTACAGAGATACTGAACAACGACGATATCGCCGCCATTTTCACCTGGACGAGTTGATATCCGATGAGACTACCATTGCTCTGCGCTATCAGGTCGCTTCTGGAGACCTTGACAACGCTGGAGCCGCTGCGACAAGGATAAAAAGGGTTCTAGAAGGTCTGGGGATGGATCCCAAGATCGTGCGCCGGGCAGGTATTACTGCTTACGAGGCTGAGATGAACCTGGCAATTCATACGCTCCAGGGGGGCTGGCTCAGGGCGGAGATCTCCCCCACACAGTTGCTGATCGAGACAGAAGATGACGGTCCTGGGATCGACGACCTCGATGCCGCTTTGACACCAGGGTTCTCGACGGCACCGGACTGGATAAGGGAGTTGGGCTTTGGCGCCGGTATGGGCCTCAACAATATTAAAAACTGCGCTGATGACTTTTCCTTGGAATCTGAAGCCGGAAAGGGAACTGTACTTCGAGTATCCATCGTTATTCCGGACAAAGGAGAAGAGAGTAATGATGACGGTTAGAGATGTCGTCGAACGTTTAAAGATGAAGGTAGTTGCCGGAGAGAACGGCCTAGGCCGAGAAGTAGGGGGCGGTTACGTTGGTGATCTTCTCAGTTGCGTCATGGCCAAAGCCGGATCTGGAGATATTTGGGTTACGGTTCAAGGGCATCCCAATATAGTTGCGGTGGCTACTTTGGTGGGGGCTTCGGCCATCGTCGTGGTTGAGGATGCAAAGATCGATCAAGGAACCGTCGAGAAGGCGGAACAGGAGAACGTTCCGCTCCTGACGACGCGAAGGTCGGCGTTTAGCGTGGTTTCAGAGCTGGCGGCTATGGGCATCAAGGATAGCTAAGTGTTGAAACCTTTCGAAGCCGATCTGCACCTTCACACGGTGCTCTCGCCCTGTGCGGACTACAGGATGGTACCTGAGCTGATCATCGATTGTGCAGTTCAGAGAAAGTTGGACCTGATCGGTGTAACCGACCACAACTCAGGGGAGAATGCGGCAGCAGTGATGGCTGCCGCCGCTGGTAGCGGCGTAGCGGTCCTCCCCGGAATGGAGGTAGAGAGCAGAGAGGGTGTACACATCCTGACCTTATTCGACGACCTGGACGCGCTGTCTCGCTGGCAAGATGCGGTGTATAGAGCCCTGCCTGACAGGGAAAACGTGGAAAGGGTATTCGGAGCGCAACTGGTCGTGGATGCCTCAGGTCAGTTGGTGAGGGTCGTCAAACGGTTGCTGATCACCTCGACAGATCTCTCCTTGGAGGATCTGGTCGATCGATGTGAGATTGAGGGGGGACTGGCCATTCCATCTCATATAGACCGACCGGCCAACGGGCTATTAGGGGTTCTGGGTATGCTGCCAGCTAACCTTAAGGCTCCAGCGTTGGAGATTTCTCCCCGGATCAGTCGATCGCAGGCGGCGACCCACTATCCAGGGCTAGCGGGGTGGCCCCTGATTCAATCGTCGGATGCTCACACCCTCGAGGATATTGGGAGAGTCAGTACGACTTTATTGCTCGAAGCGCCTCTTATCGGTGAAATTGTCCTTGCCTGTCGCCAGGAACAGGGAAGACAGATCATCACTATATTGGATTAGTAGGAAATAGGAATGGAGGACAAGTCTATGGGAAATGGCACGCTGGCATCACCAGTAGACCTGTCGCAGGTTGACGAGATCTTAGCTAAACGCAAGGCTGAACGGGGATCTTTGATACCGATCCTGCAGGATGCCCAGAATAGCTACGGTTACCTTCCCAGGGAGGTGCTGGAGCGGATAGCAGAGTACCTGGAGGTCCCGTTCAGCCAGGTGTACGGGGTGGCTACCTTTTACTCTCAGTTTTACCTGACAAGGCGAGGCAAGAATATCATCAAGGTGTGCGACGGAACTGCATGTCATGTGAGAGGGGCAGGCCGCAACATGGAGGCGCTGGAGCAGGCGCTGGGTGTGCGACCGGGAGAGACCACCGAAGATTATCAGTTCACCTATGAGGTGATCTACTGCCTAGGAGCCTGCGCTCTTGGCCCAGTAACGGTTGTGAACGGCCAGGTCAAAGGCCGCTGCAACGCCGAACGGATGCTAAAGCTGGTCGATGAGCTGAAGGAGCGCCCTATCAATGGGTTTAATGGATTTAATGGATTTAAGGGATAGTTGGGAGCGCGGATGGTTCCCGCGCATCTGGTCGGGTTTGGGGTGCCCCCAATAATTTGCTAACCCATGCAGGGGTCAGTAATGCGAGAGCTATCACAGCACATAACCGATCTAATCGAGAACTCGGCTAGGGCTGGAGCCCGCAAGGTAGAGATCACAGTGGTGGATGATCTTCAAGCGGATAGCCTGGTCGTTCGCGTTGCCGATGATGGTTGTGGTATGCCGCAAGATGTGGTTGGAAGGGTTACCGATCCCTTCTTTACATCCCGTGACTGCCGAAAAGTAGGTCTCGGCTTGCCTCTCTTGGCAGCAGCGGCGGAACGATGCGAAGGTTCTGTGGAGATCATCAGTGAGCCGCGTAGGGGGACGGAGGTGATTGCGCGGTTTCGCAGCAGCCACATCGATAGACCTCCGCTTGGTGACATACAATCGACCTTATTGACCGCTCTCGTAGGGCATCCCGAGGTGGATTTCGTTTACCGCCACAAAGCAAATGGACGTAGTTTCGAGTTGGACGGCGCGGCCATCAAGATGGAGCTAGAGGGAATCCCGTTAACTCACCCTTCGGTTCTCCGGTGGCTCGAGCGCTTGCTCTCTGAAGGACTATCTGAAGTGGGCGTGACGATGGCGCCCTCACCGGCAAAGGAGGAGTTGAATGCCGAAACTAAACAGTCTCGATGATTTGAAACGGCTAAAAGAGCAAGCTCACAGGGAAATTCAGGTCAGGGGTGATACCGGAACCAAGATCAGTGTTGGTATGGGCACCTGCGGTATAGCTGCAGGCGCCAGGGAGGTTATGCACGCGATTCTTAAGGAGCTAGAGACCCGGAATATAGAGGCTAACGTCGTTACCGTTGGCTGTATCGGATTATGCGCCCAGGAGCCGCTGGTGGATGTACAGCAAGCTGGCGCCCCCAGGATCACTTATGGGAAGGTGTCGGTCGAAATGGTTCCAACTATTATCGAGGAGCATCTGGTCAAGGGCAACGTAGTGTCGCAATGGGTGGTAGCGAAGGGGGCTACCATCTGAGTAGCAGGGACTACGCGTTTGAGCGGTAGCTCAAAGGTAGGTCCTGAGTCCTGCGTCCTGGGTCCTGCGTCTTTTGTACTGAGTTGATCCTGGGTCTCAAAACAAGTTGAGAACCCAGAAAACAGAACATAGAACGCAGAACTCAGAGTTCATGAAGGACTCAGGACAACAATGGAAAAGGAGATGGGGCGATGACTCAACCCTTATACCGGGCCCACGTATTGACCTGTGCAGGTAGTGGTTGCACGGCGTCGGGGTCGGTCCCGGTTATGACGGTATTGGACGCCGAAGTCAGAAAGCGAGGATTGCAGGACGAGGTTAGGCTCGTCCAGACCGGCTGCCGAGGGTTTTGCTCCATGGGGCCGGTGATGATGGTCTATCCAGAAGGCATATTCTACTGCCAGGTTCAGCCTGAAGACATTTCGCAGATTGTCGAAGAAACACTGATCAAAGGCCGGCCGGTTCAGCGACTGCTTTACCGGGAGCCTGAAAGCGCTAGAGCGCTACCTTTTTATAAAGATATCCCCTTCTATGGGAGGCAGATGCGCATTGCTCTGCGCAACTGCGGATTCATCAACCCGGAAAAGATCGACGAGTATATAGCTCGAGGCGGCTACGAAGCCCTGGGCAAAGCGATCACGGAGATGACCTCAGAGCAGATCATCGATACCCTCAAGAGGTCAGGCCTGCGAGGCCGTGGAGGCGCTGGCTTTCTCACAGGGCTCAAGTGGGAGCTGTGTAAGAAGGCACCCGGAGACATTAAGTACATCACTTGCAACGCCGACGAAGGAGACCCAGGCGCGTTCATGGACCGCAGCATCCTGGAAGGCGATCCTCACACGGTGCTGGAGGGGATGGCGATCGCAGCGAGGGCTATCGGAGCTCAGGAAGGTTATGTCTACTGCCGAGCTGAGTATCCGCTAGCCATTCAGAGGCTGAGAATCGCCATTGAGCAGGCTAACGAGTATGGCCTCCTTGGAGATAATATCCTGGGGAGCGACTTCTCATTTAACATCGAGATCAAGGAAGGAGCAGGCGCTTTCGTTTGCGGCGAGGAGACAGCTCTCATCGCGTCCATCGAAGGGCGCCGAGGTGAGCCGCGGCCCAGGCCGCCATTCCCAACAACAGCAGGGCTATGGGGTAAGCCCACCAATATTAACAACGTGGAGACCTGGGCAAACGTACCACCCATCATACTTCACGGCGCCGAGTGGTTCGCTAGCATAGGAACCGAGAAGAGCAAGGGCACTAAGGTGTTCGCGCTCACCGGCAAGGTGAACAACACCGGCTTAGTGGAAGTGCCGATGGGGATCACTCTCGGCGACATCATCTTCGATATCGGCGGCGGGATCCCTGAGGGCAAGAAGTTCAAAGCCGTGCAAACGGGCGGGCCATTGGGCGGCTGCCTCCCCACGGAGCAGCTAAACACCCCGGTTGACTACGATTCGCTAACGGAAGCCGGAGCTACTATGGGCTCAGGCGGCATGATCGTAGTCGACGAGGATACCTGCATGGTGGAGTTCGCCAAGTTCTTCCTGACCTTCGCTCACGCCGAATCGTGCGGCCAGTGCACCCCCTGTCGCATCGGCGGCAAACGGATGCTGGAGATTTTAAACAGGATTACCGAGGGTAAGGGCACCCTGGAGGATCTCGAGCAGATCAACATCCTGGCCAGAGCGATGGCCGATTCCTCTCTCTGCGCTCTGGGGCAGTTAACCCCCAGCCCAACGATGAGCTCGCTCCGATACTTTAAAGACGAGTTCATCGCACACATAGAGGACAAGAAATGCCCGGCCGGCGTATGCAAGGAGCTGGTCCGCTCCCGCTGCTCCAACGCCTGCCCCGCAGGCCAGGATGTTCCTACGTACGTCGGATTGATTGCCGAGGGGAGGTTCGAGGATGCTTACGAAGTCATCACCGAGGTCAATCCCCTACCTTCTGTTTGCGGCCGTGTGTGCGACCATCTGTGCGAGCGCAAATGTCGCCGGGGGCAGTTGGACGATCCGGTGGCGGTCCGGTCGTTGAAGCGCTTCGTCGGCGACTACATGCGAGGCACCAAAGCCCAGCCGCCAGAGGTCAAGCTGGACAAAAAGGTCGCTATCGTGGGCGGAGGGCCGGCGGGACTCGCCGCGGCGCGCGGACTAGCTCAGAAGGGCTACCAGGTGACGATTTTCGAGGCGTTGCCGGTCCTAGGCGGCATGCTGGCGGTCGGCATACCTCAGTACCGGCTCCCCAAGGCGATCCTCCAGGAGGAGATCGAGAACAACATCCTATCCCTTGGGGTCGAGGTCAGGACGAACGCAGCCCTTGGGAAGGACTTCACCATCGAAGAACTGAAAAAGAAGGGGTTCGATGCGATATTCCTGGCACTCGGCGCCCACAAGAGCTCCAAACTCGGCATCGCCGGTGAGGATACCGGCCGGGTGCTGGATGGCGTCAAGTTCCTAAGAGATGCCAATCTCGGTAAATCGGTAGACGTATCCGGGAAGAAGATCGGGATAATCGGCGGCGGCAACGTGGCTATGGACGCGGCGCGCATCGCGACCCGTTTGGGCGCCTCCGAGGTCCACGTCATCTACCGTCGCACTAGGGACGATATGCCGGCCGACGACGAGGAGATAATGGACGCCAACGAAGAAGGGGTGAAATTCCACTTCCTCACAGCGCCCAAGGAGATCCTGCGAACCGACGGCCATGCCTGGGGTGTTCGCTGTACTCGCATGGTGCTCTCCGAATTCGACCGGAGCGGACGGCGGCGACCGGTAGAGTTGAAGGACAGCGACTTCGTCATCGATGTGGACATGGTGATACCGGCTATCGGCCAGGCCACCAACCTCTCCGGCATCGACGGGCTGGGCCTCAACGTAACTCGGGAGGGATTCATCCAGGTGGATCGCCACTCGATGGAAACGAACGTGCCCGGCATATTCGCCGGCGGCGACGTCGTCACGGGGCCGGCAACCGTCATCGAGGCCATTGCTGCCGGTAACAGGGCTGCAAAGGCGATCGACCGGTATCTACGAGGCGAGGAGAAGCTCTGGGAGATGCCCAACGGAGTGGCTTGGGAAAGACCGTCCGAGCCCATCAAACCACCCTATGAAATAATCGAAGAGGAGGGCCGCAGGCCCGGTATGCCCGAGCTTAGCGTTCGGGAGCGACGATCGAACTTTATGGAAGTGGCTCTCGGATACACTCGCGACATGGCGATGCTGGAAGCCAGGCGCTGCCTGCGCTGTGACCTGGAAGCCAAATAGTTGCGCTGAGAGAGGAGGTCGTAAGAGATGTCAACAGTAACGGTTAATATCGACGGCCGCCAGGTCCGCGCCGATGCAGGGAGCACCATCCTCGAAGCGGCCAATCAGGCGGGTATCCGAATCCCTACGTTATGCTATCACCCGGATTTAACCGTTAGAGCGGTGTGCAGGGTATGCTTGGTCGAGGTGAAGGGAGCTAGGACCCTTCAGGCTGCCTGCTCTTTTCCAGTCGCTGACGGTCTGGAGGTTAAGACCAACACCCCGCGTATAAGGGAAGCTCGGAAGGTGAACCTGGAGCTTCTGCTCTCCAACCATCCTTTCGAGTGCCCTACCTGCGCCCGAAACCAGGACTGCGAGCTTCGAGCCCTGGCCGACGAGTACAACATCAGGTCCGTGCGCTTCCAGGGGGAGAAAAAGGAGTACCTGGTAGACAGCAGCTCGTACTCGCTGATCAGGGATGCCAACAAGTGCATCCTCTGCCGCCGCTGCGTCGACGTTTGCAACAGCTTACAAGCCGTGGGGGCGATAGGGCCAGTCAATCGCGGTTTCGATACCGTGATCGCACCCGCTTACGACGCCGAGCTCGCAGCGGTGAACTGCGCTATGTGCGGGCAGTGCATCAACCGGTGCCCGGTGGGGGCGTTATACGAGAAGGATGCCATCGAAGATGTCTGGAAGGCAATAGCCGATCCCGACAAGCACGTGGTCGTCCAGACCGCGCCAGCCGTCCGGGTTGCCCTGGGCGAGGAGTTCGGGATGGAGCATGGGGCCATCGTCACAGGCAAGATGGCAGCCGCGCTCCGGCGCCTCGGGTTTGACGCTGTCTTCGATACCAACTTCTCGGCTGATCTGACTATCATGGAGGAGGGCTACGAGCTGATCCACCGGATCAAGCATGGAGGTGTGCTTCCGCAGCTCACATCCTGCAGCCCGGGCTGGATAAAGTACATCGAGCACTTCTATCCTGACCTGCTGCCCCACCTATCCACCTGCAAGTCTCCGCAGCAGATGCTGGGCGCTGTGGCTAAGACCTACTACGCTCAGAAGTCCGACATCGACCCGGCAAAGATCGTATCGGTGTCGGTGATGCCCTGCACGGCGAAGAAGTTCGAGGCCGAGCGTCCGGAGATGCACGACAGCGGGTTCAAAGACGTGGACTACGTGCTGACGACGCGAGAGCTAGCCCGGATGATCAAGGAGGCCGGTATAGTCTTCACCGATCTTCCAGAGGAGAAGTTCGACTCTCCGTTGGGAGCGGGCACGGGTGCGGCGGTGATCTTCGGTGCCACCGGTGGTGTGATGGAGGCGGCTCTCCGGACGGCCTACGAGGTGGTAACGGGGAAGGAGCTAAAGCAGCTAGACTTCGAGTCGGTTCGCGGCTTCGAGGGGATCAAGCAGGCCTCGGTGGATCTGGACGGGACCGTCGTGAAGGTGGCGGTGGCCCACAGCCTCGCCAACGCTAAGGTGCTGATGGATCGGATCCGCGCGGGCACGGCGGATTACCACTTTATAGAGATCATGTGCTGCCCTGGCGGCTGCCTCGGTGGTGGTGGCCAACCGGTGCCGACCAACAGAGATATCCGGACGAAGCGGATGCAGGCCATCTACCAGGAGGACAAAAACCTGCCGTGGCGGAAGTCCCACGAGAACCCGGACGTGCAGCAGATCTACAAGGAGTTCCTGGGCGAGCCGCTCAGCGAGAGGTCGCACCACCTGCTGCACACCCACTACACTCCACGTGGGAAGGTGAAGGAGGGGGTCCACATCCCTATTACGGTAGCGCACCACGGCGAAAACGCCGAATCCTGAGATGTCGTAGGGGCCGGCGGCTCTGCCGGCCCCGTATTCCCCGGCACCCCGTCCCCCTTAACGCCACGAGGTAAGACGGCTACCGCAAGCTCTCGTCTCTATACTCGATTATTGCCCTCGCCAGCAAGCCGTCCAGGAACCTCGCTGTCGAGAGGCTGACTGATCGGCCCAAATGGGATCTTGAAAAACTTATCCCTGAAAATAGTTGACGATATGACGCTATCGACGTATACTATCCGTGAAATTCTTCACCAAGATGGGTGTAGATAAATAGCCCGGAGCCGACGAGAGGCTCTAGCACCCGTATCCGAAGCTGGGCGGAGTGCTAGAGTCAAATTGTTACTCTATATTGTGCCAATTTGCACAATCTTTCGTCGCTGCGGGGTCTTCGGTGTATGAAAGCCAGTGTGGAGCGGGGTTTAAGCTCCAGATCGGTGTCATGTCGGCACCCGCGTTCCTTGAACCTATCCGATAACAGCAAAGAGGCAAGCAGCGAAGTTGTGCCGCTACAGTAGACTCTTCGGATATTCTCTCTCGCTACTCGTTGCTCGCTTCTAACCGTTGTTGTTAAAGGATGGGCTAGCAGACTTTCCCGAGAAAAATGTAAAGAAAGGGAGACGTGCCGTAATGACGCAGGCAGATCTGGCAAAAGGAGGCCATGCCACAGAACCGCCGGCTAAGCCTTCCAACGGCGAATCCGCCAATCGCTACGTAGTCGTTGACAGCATCCTGGCTAAGCGCGGATACGACAGAGCCGAGCTAATCGGGGTGCTGCAGGACATCCAGGGGGTATACCATTACCTTCCGGAGGAGCTTCTCACCTACGTGGCCATCGCACTACGGATGAAACCCGCAACCGTCTTTGGAGTGGCCACATTCTACGCCCAGTTCTCCTTAGAGCCCAAGGGCAAGTACGTGGTTAAGGTCTGCGACGGCACGGCCTGCCACGTGAAGAACTCCGAGGCTATCTATCGCGCTATTCGCAAGAAGCTAAAGCTGGCGGACAACAAGCAAACCACAGCCGACCGTCTGTTTACAGTGGAGGTCGTACGGTGTCTGGGCGCGTGCAGCATCGCGCCTGCAATGGTTATCAATGATCAGGTTCACCCTAAGCTCACCCCCGAGGCGGCCGGAGTGATTATCGACACTCTCTTAGAGAGGGAGTTGGGTGATCAGGGTGAAAACGGGGATGGTGAGACATCAACCGAGGACGCCGTCGTCTCGAGTAAAGGGGGAGCCCAATGATAGCCACCATCGAAGAGCTGAAGCAGGAACGAGACCGGTGTGTCCAACTGTATCCTACGGACCGCCCCAGGATCCTGGTCTGTGCCGGCACTGGGTGTGTAGCCAGCGGTTCGCTGGCGGTTTACGACGAGTTGTGTCGCATCGCGGTCGAATCCCAGCAAGAAGTGTCCATCCAGTTGAGAGAACACGAATGCCAGTGCAAGGGAGCTGTAATCTCCAAGACGGGGTGCCAGGGACTCTGTGCGCCGGGGCCGTTGGTGCAGATAGAGCCAGTAGGCACCGTATACACGCAGGTTACCCCTGAAGATGCCGCTGAGATCTATCAGGCCACCGTCGAGGGGCGAATAGTTGAGCGGCTGCTCTACCGAGACCCGCACACTGGCGAGCCATATAAGAGCACCGATCAAGCACCATTCTATCGCAAACAGAAGCGCCTGGTCCTGGCCAACTGCGGTTTGATCGATCCGGAAAGCATCGAGGAGTACATCGCAGTCGGTGGTTACCAAGCGCTGGCGAAAGCCCTTGGTGAGATGACTCCCGCCCAGGTGTGCGAGGAGGTGCTGCGGTCCGGTCTTCGGGGAAGGGGAGGTGCAGGTTTTCCCACCGGCAAGAAGTGGCAGTTCGTTCAGAGCAACCCGGCCAAGATCAAGTTCGTCATCTGTAACGGCGACGAGGGGGACCCCGGCGCCTTCATGAACGGGAGCCTCATGGAGGGCGACCCCCACAGGGTGCTAGAGGGGCTCATCATCGCCGGGTATGCCCAGGGAGCCACCGAAGGGATCTTCTACGTCAGGGCTGAGTACCCCCTGGCCGTGCGGAGGCTTCGCAAAGCTATCGCAGATGCCGAGTCGGTCGGGCTCCTAGGCGACAACATCTTGGGCACCGGCTTTTCCTTCCACGTGAAATTGAAGGAGGGTGCGGGCGCTTTCGTATGTGGTGAGGAAACCGCGCTTATGGCATCGGTGGAGGGTAAGCGCGGAATGCCTCGCCCCAAGCCACCCTTCCCGGCCGCCAGCGGCCTATACGGCCAGCCGACTACGATCAACAACGTCGAGACGCTGGCTCACGTTCCCAACATCATCTTAAAGGGCGCCGACTGGTTCCGAAGCACAGGAACCCCCAACAGCCCCGGCACCAAAACCTTCGCGCTGACCGGCAAGATCACTAACACCGGCCTGGTGGAGGTGCCTATGGGGATCACCCTCCGCGACATGGTGTTCGACATCGGAGGCGGGGTGCCGAACGGCAAACAGTTCAAAGCCGTCCAGATCGGCGGCCCCTCGGGCGGCTGCCTGACAGTGGACCACCTGGACATGGGCCTGGACTTCGACTCCCTGCAGTCCGTAGGCGCCATGGTCGGCTCCGGTGGCTTAGTGGTGATCGACGAGGACAACTGCATAGTCGAGGTAGCCCGCTTCTTCATGCAGTTCATACAAAGCGAATCGTGCGGGAAGTGCGTCGCATGCCGCGAGGGCACCAAGCAGATGCTCTATCTCCTACAAAAGATCGTCGACGGCAAGGGCACCATGGAGGACATCGCCCTGCTGGAGGAGGTAGCCTCTGTAGTAAAGGATGCCTCGCTGTGCGGCCTTGGAAAGACTGCTGCCAACCCGGTCCTCACCACGCTCCGCTACTTCAGAGACGAGTACATAGCCCACGTGCGCGACCGCAAGTGCCCGGCTCGTACCTGTCGCGCCTACAAAGAGTACTACGTGATCGAAGAGAAGTGCCGCGGGTGCCATCGATGCGCGACGGTCTGCCCCGTTGGAGCTATTTCGGGCCAGGTGCGACAGCCCTTCGTCATAGACCAAGAAAAGTGCATCGCGTGCGGCGCATGTATCGAGACCTGCCGATTCGATGCCATCGAGGAGAGGTAAGAGATGTCGGGTTTTGTGACAATTGACGGCATAAAAATGCCGATAAACGGCCAGCGAAACCTGCTGGAGATGGTGCGCGAGGCCGGCATCGACTTGCCGACCTTCTGCTACCACTCCGAGCTGAGCATCTACGGCGCCTGCCGCATGTGCGTGGTGGAAGACGGAAGGGGCGCGATCATAGGCTCCTGCTCTACCCCTCCGGCAGACGGCATGGAGATCAAGACCAACACACCCAGGCTGATGCGCATTCGCCGGATGATGCTGGAGCTATTGCTGGCGAACCACGATCGCGATTGTACCACCTGCGTGAAGAACGGCCGCTGCAAGCTCCAGGAGCTGTGCGCACGGTTCGGTGTCGACAAGGTGCGATTCCCCAGGCGGGAGAAACTGGCTCCGGTAGACACCTCCAGCCCCTCTATCGTTCGGGACGAGAACAAGTGCATACTGTGCGGCGACTGCGTCCGCGTATGCTTCGAGAGGCAGGGGACCGGGGCTATCGACTTTGCTTATCGAGGTGCCCAGGTAAAGGTAACCCCGGCTTATGGCCGCCAGATGGCCGACGTTAACTGCGTGAACTGCGGACAGTGCGTGGCGATCTGCCCGACCGGGGCGCTGGCTATCAGATCCGAAACCGAGCAGGTTTGGGCGGCGCTGCGCGATCCGAAGAAGCACGTTGTCGTGCAGATAGCTCCTGCCGTACGGGTTGCCGTCGGCGAGGAGTTCGATATGGATCCCGGTGAGATCACCACCGGGAAGATAGTCGCGGCGTTGAAGAGGCTCGGCTTTGACCAGGTGTTCGATACCTGCTTCACAGCCGACCTGACGACAATCGAGGAGACCAACGAGTTCATCGATAGGCTTCTCACCGGCAAGAGGCTTCCCCAGTTCACCTCGTGCTGTCCGGCGTGGGTGATGTGTGTAGAGCAGTACTATCCAGAAAAGGCGGAGCATCTGTCCTCCTGCCGGTCACCGCAGCAGATGTTCGGGTCACTCTTGAAGCGGTTCTACGCCAAGGACCGAGGCATAGATCCAGCCGACATGTACGTGGTCTCGGTCATGCCCTGCACCGCAAAGAAGTTCGAGGCCCAGCGGCCGGAGTTCTCAAAGGATGGCGTTCGCGACGTCGATGCGGTAATAACTACCCAGGAACTCGCTCGAATGATCAAGGCGGCTGGCGTGCTCTTCGAGAATCTGGAGGAGGAAGCCTTCGACTCTCCGTTCGGATTTTCCACTGGTGCCGGCGTTATCTACGGTTACACCGGCGGTGTGGCTACCGCAGTCGTCAGGGAGGCTCACGCCATCCTGACCAAAGAGCGGGTTATGGAAGCAGAGCTGCAGCCGGTGGAGGGGCTGCCTGGGGTCCGAGCCGCCACTCTGGATGTTGCAGGCCACGCGGTGCGCCTGGCTGTGGTCAGCGGTTTGGGAGCAGCTCGCGACCTGCTCGCCGCGATGGACAAAGGCGTCGTAGCCTACGATATCGTAGAGGTGATGTCCTGTCCGGGCGGTTGCGCAGGAGGAGGCGGACAACCTACTCCCAACGAGACCGAGCAGCGGTTGGCGAGGACCAAGGGACTCCGCAATGCCGACAAGAGACAGCAGATCCGGCTTGCGCAGGAGAACCCGTTGATGGGTGAGCTGTACCGGCGCTGGTTAGAAAAACCTAACAGCCACATCGCCCACGAGACGCTTCATACCCACTACGGGCACAGGCGCCGCATTGGCGGCAACGGCTACAACGATTTTCCCAAGGTAGCTGGGGCTGCAACCGAGGTCAAGGTGTGCGTAGGCTCAAACTGCTTCCACAAGGGATCACGCCATCTACTCAGACGTTTCGCTGAAGAGATCGATGCGCGTGGTTTGGAAAACCAGGTGGACCTGCGGGCGGTCTTCTGCCTTGAGCAGTGCGACAGGGGGCCAGGGGTTACCATCAACGGGAAAGAGTACTTTGGTGTGACCCCGGAGGACGTGCCTCACATGCTGTTGGATGCCGTACGTAAAGCCGACAAGGGTAAGGTGAAAATTCGAAGCTCTAGGTAGGGGAGAGGGCGTAACAATTCCCTTTTCGAGGAAAAGACGATCTTCAGCAGGAAAGAGTCGAGGGTGATTCCACCCTCGACTCTTGGCATCTGTATAATGGGAAATAGCCATGGTGCTCTATCGGGAAAGGAAGACAATTATGTCAAGGTACGTCGTCGTCGTGGCCGCGTTGTTGTCAGCAATCGTTATCTGTAGCTGCGCTCAGCAACCCGAGCAGCGTCCAAATAGCATCGTTTACGGCACAACCATCCAACCAAATTCGCTCAACCCCATTACATCCCCGGATATGTCTTCCAGGTTTGGTATTGAGATGTTGTTCGATGGACTCGTAGCTGTCGACGACAAAATGCAGCTTCAGGGTGAGCTGGCTACCGGTTGGGACGTTTCCCCAGATGGCAAGGAGTGGGTTTTCCACCTGCGGAAAGGGGTGAAGTGGCACGACGGCCGAGAATTCACCGCTGAGGATGTCAAGTTCACCTACGACACAGTGATCGACCCTAACTCGAAGCCCACGGTATCCAAGGCCGACTACGCTGCTCTTAAACAGGTTGAAATCTTAGACCCCTATACCGTGCGCTTCCGCCTCTCCCAACCCTATGCGCCGTTTCTATCGCGTCTGGTGCTAGGCATAGCCCCTAAACATCTACTGGAGGGGCAGGACCTCGCAACGACAGCATTCAATCAAAAACCGGTAGGTACCGGCCCCTTTATGCTCGAGAGTTGGACTCAGGGTGACAGCTTGGTGTTGAAGCGAAACGCCGACTACTTTGGTACGAAAGCGAAGGTAGATAAGCTGGTGTGGAAGGTCGTTCCCGACAGCAGTGTGCTGGCTTTGCAGGCGTTGAATGGCGAGGTAGACGGCGCACTGATAGTTAATCCTAAAGATGCCGATGCGCTGCGCTCTTCCGATAAGATGGTTCTTTACGAGACGTTGGAGGGGCACAACCAGATCAGCTTTCAGTTGAAGAACCCGCTGTTCCAGGATCTGAAAGTCCGGCAGGCTCTTGCTCATGCCATCGATACCCAAGCCATCATCGACGGGATAATGCAGGGGGCTGCGACGAGAGCCTCCTCGGATATCTTACCCACAAGTTGGGCATATAATCCGGACGTACCTACCTACGAATACGATCCCGCTCGAGCCAAAGCCCTGCTGGCCGAAGCTGGCTGGGAACCGGGTGCTGATGGTATCTTGGCCAAAGATGGGAAACGGTTCGAATTCACCTTCATGACCTATGCGGGTCACAAGCTTCGCGAGCAGGTGCTGATGGCTGTGAGCCAATACTGGATCGATTTGGGGATCGACGTTAAGGCCAGCACCCAGGAGCGGAATAGCTTCATCTCCCAGAAGGTGCTCACTGGCAACTTCGACGTAGTGCTGCTAGAGACTTCGGTGCAGATCGACCCGGACATCTCTCGCCGGTTCCATACCAACTCGATCAAAAACGGGCAAAATTTCATCAATTACAGCAATCCCACTGTTGATAGCCTGCTAGCACAAGGCCTGGCTACAGTAGAGACTGAGAAGAGAAAGCAGATCTATTACGAGGTGCAGAAGGTCCTGGTGGAAGAGTTGCCCCAGATACCGCTTTACTACCCGAAAGCTTATTTCGCCTTCAAGTCGGGAATCAACGGGGTTAGGCCAGCCCCCACGAACCTCTTCTGGAACGCCGAAGAGTGGGAGTGGCGGTAGGGATGGGGGGATAATGAGACGCGGGGACGGGGGGGGACGGACCCCACCCCCAACCCCTCCCCCACAGGGAGAGGGGTATGAGGGACGGAC
>JBMNNU010000330.1:0-3820 GCA_050942695.1 Chloroflexota bacterium | reverse complement strand
CGGTATCTCCTGGACCTACAACGAGCCCGGCATCTGGCTGGAATACACTATCGACACGGCACGACTTGCCCGCCAGGTTGGCCTGTACACCGCCTACGTGACCAACGGGTTCATAACGGAGGCGGCTCTCGACGCCATCGGTCCCTATTTGAACGGTTATCGAGTTGACATAAAGGGACACGGTGACGAGCCGTACCGGAAGCTCTCCGGAATACCGAGCGCCCGTGGGATCCTGGAGGTCGCGGAGCGAGCGAAGCACCGCTGGGGGATGCACGTGGAGGTGGTGACCAATATCGTGCCCACGGTGAACGACGACATCCAGCAGTTGAGATCGATAGCCACCTGGATACGGGACGCCTTGGGGCCTGAAACACCATGGCATGTTACTCGTTTCTTTCCTCATGCGGAGATGAGCCACATCCCGCCGACGCCTGTCTCCACCATTCTTTCGGCCCGAAAAATGGGTATGGAACTGGGGTTGCGCTTCGTCTACGTGGGAAACATGGCGGGGGATGGAGCGGAGAATACCAACTGTCCCAACTGTGGAAAGTTGGCCATCCGGCGTTCGGGCTTTCACGCCGAGCTACTTGGGGTAGCGCCCGGCGGCCGATGCGCCCATTGTGGGGAAGACCTCAACATTAGAAGTGTTGAGTATTGAGTGCTGGACTCGGGGTGAGAGGTACGGACCCCACCCACTGCCCCTCCCCCACAGGGAGAGGGGAGACTGATACTCCCTCTCCCACCACAGTGGGAGAGGGTCGGGGTGAGGCCACTCTCCCTCAGCAAGAGGGGACAGGAACGGGGCTTGGGGTGTCCCCAAATATTTTTTTATGGTTGCTGCGGCAGGAAGCTGCCGCGGCACATCCTCTGCCATTAGGTTGATTGAGTCTACAAGCAATAGAGGTGTCTTGTGAGGGTAGCAATTCTCGGCGCTGGGATCGCCGGCTTGGCGGCGGCACACGAGCTGGCGAAGGCCGGCCACCAGGTTACAGTGTTTGAGGCTGCTCCCCAAGCTGGGGGGCTGGCTTCGGGTTTTCGCGACGAAAAGTGGGAGTGGCCGCTGGAGCGCTTCTACCACCACCTTTTCACGACCGATCTGGCCATCCGAGGGCTGGTCCGCGAGATCGGCTTCGAGGATAAGCTGTTCTTCCGCCGCCAGATAACGGCCCAGTGGTGGAACGGTCGGCCTCACGCCCTACAGGGAGGGCTGGAATCGGTCGGCGGGATTCCCGTTCCGGCCCTGGTTGCTACAGCCCTCTCGGTGATCGCCTATCCCGGCCTCCCGCTGTTTGATCGTCTGCGCATGGGAGCGGTTTCGGCATATCTTAAGTATCTGGTGCGGGACTGGCGCCCTCTCGAGAGATCGACTGCCGCCGACTGGTCCCGCCGCTGGATGGGCGCGACCGTCTACCGGAAGTTCGTCTACCCACTGCTCGAGGGCAAGTTCGGCCCATACGCCGAGCAGGTAAATATGGCCTGGTTCTGGGCGAGACTGAAAACTCGTAGTTTCCTGTTGGGCTATTTCGAGGGTGGTTTCCAGAGTTTCGTCGATGCCCTGCTGGACCACGTGCGCCGCGAAGGGGTGCGCGTCGAGCTACATACCCCCATCTCAGCCCTCACCCAGCTTGGGGATGGTGGCTGGCGCGTCACCGCTATCCCAGTGCAAAATCCATCGAACGAGATAGCAGAGCAGTTCGACGCGGTCGTCTCAACCGGGTCTCCGGCGTTGCTGAACAAGCTTGTACCGCAGCTCCCATCCAGCTACCTGGCTCAGGTGCAGAAGCTGCACTCACTGGGAGCTGTGGTGATGACCCTGGCCCTCCGGCGGCCTCTGACGGACAACGTCTACTGGATGAACATGCCCAAGAACCAGTTCCCCTTCCTTGCGCTGGTGGAGCACACCAACTACATCGAGCCCGAGCACTACGGCGGTGACCATCTGATCTACTGTGGGGACTACCTGGAGCCATCACACGAGTACTTCCAGCTCAGCCACGATGAGTTGCTGCTCCGATTTCTCCCTGCACTGAAGGTGGTGAATCCCGAATTCGACTCCTCCTGGGTTCGGACGTCCTGGCTCCACCGCGAGATATACGCCCAGCCGATCGTGCCGGTGAACCACTCGAAAAACGTCCCCGAGGTGGCTACACCTCTTCCAGGGCTCTTCTGGGCCAGCATGAGCCAGGTGTACCCCTGGGATCGTGGCACCAACTTCGCCGTTGAGTTGGGCCAAAGGGCGGCACGAGAGGTGGATAGGTGGAAGAAGTCGTAAACGATAGGTACCGGGTTGGAGACAGGTATGCCAGCTCCTATCGATGGATGGTGTAGCACTGTTCCACGAAACGTGACGGGAATATAAATAGGGGTTGGCGCTTGTTTCGTGGATGGGTTTATGCATATAATTGGTATGCATACAGGAGGCATATCATGGCTAGAACTACGCTGGACATCGACGAGGCGCTCCTGGAGAAGGCTATGGAGTCGAGTGGGGCGAAGACAAAGACCGAGGCTGTTGAGCTGGCTCTGCGAGAGTTGATACGGAAACGCCAACGAGAGCTACTTCGTCAGGAACTGGGAACCTACGACCTCGACATTGATCTGGAGGAGCTTCGGCGGCTGCGGTGGGCTGAATGAGCCAGCCTGAGCTATATCTGGTCGACACCTCGGCCTGGGTTTTCGCCCTGCGCAAGAGGCCCCAAGAGGCGATACGTCAACGGATCGACAGACTACTCGAACTTGGTACCGTTGCAACCTGTGGCTTGGTAGAACTCGAGTTGCTCGGCGGCGCGTTGAGCAAACAGGAGTTTGCCCGGCTGGAGATGCGACTCTGGGGCTTGCACCGCCTGCCCACCGACGAAGCGGACTGGAACTCGGCGGCGCGGCTGGCCTTCTCCCTGCGGCGAGCCGGAGTCACAGTTCCCTTCGCCGATCTCCTGCTCGCAGCCCTCGCCCTGCGCCACAGCGCCATCCTCGTCCACGCCGACCGGGACTTCGACCTGATCGCCAACCACAGCCCCCTTCGTGTAGAGAGCTTCGCGGGAGCGATCAAGTAAGCCGGATCTCAGCTTATCCACTGTTCGTCGCAATGGAACCCCACTCAGCTCGAGCCGTCTGTCTTGCCCACCTTCATCCACAGCAAGCCGAGCAGGAAGGTGATGAAGAGAATCACGGACCCGCTAAGGTACGGATAGCTCGGGTTGAGGTCGTAGACCGCTCCGGCCCAGATCGGCCCCACGACCCGGCCTAGGCTCACAAAGGAGTTGCTCAATCCCATCGCTGCGCCCTGGCCGACCGTGGCACGCTGCGACGTCAGGGAGTGAACCGCCGGCCGGAAGAAGGCTGTGGTCAGGACGAACAGGCCGGTGGTCAGCAGCACGGCGACCTGGCTCTTCGCCTGCAGCAGGAGCAGGAATGTCACCGCTCCGGCCAACAGCGCCCCCTTGATCACGTTCGCCTCACCCCACCGCCTGGCCGCCACGCCGGTCAATAGCCCGCGGCCGATCAGAGATACGAAGCCGACCACCGTAAGGATCACACCCACCCGCTCCGGACCATAGCCGAGCACGTCGAGTGCGTAGAGGCTGAAGATCGCCTCGAAGTTACTCGTCCCGATGGTTCCGATGAAGACCAGGAGCAGCAGGCTGGAGATAGGGCTCCGGAGTGCGCTCCACAACTCGCGGAAGTCCACCAGTCTGATCTTGCCCTGGATCACACGCGCCTCTTGTAGGAGCGACTCGGGGAGCAGCAGTGCGATCAACAGCATCGAGGCCAGCGACATCGCGGCGGCGGTGAAGAACGGCGTGGATAGTGAGTCGCCAGC
>JBMNNU010000329.1:0-3823 GCA_050942695.1 Chloroflexota bacterium | reverse complement strand
CTATGGAGTTTCGCCAGTAGATCTACATGCAAGTAATCCGACATGGCGATCTCCACAACATCGCTGCGAGAATAGCATAGAGCAGTTTTATGGTCAATATATTCCCATCACCCTGGTATAATCCAGAGGGAGTACTCATTATGGAAACCGTATCTTACCTCACATCCCTCGAAGGCGTTGTCGAACGGATAACCTACACAAACGAAGAGAACGGGTACACGATCGCCCGGTTGCAACCGGCCGACGATCGCGAGCTGGTTACTATCGTCGGCAGTCTGCCGTCGCTCAACGTCGGGGAATCGCTGAAGCTCCAGGGGCGCTGGACTACCCACCCCCGCTTCGGTCGCCAGTTTCAGGTGGAACGCTACCAGGTCGTGCT
This sequence comes from Chloroflexota bacterium, assembly GCA_050942695.1. Taxonomy (GTDB): domain Bacteria; phylum Chloroflexota; class UBA6077; order UBA6077; family UBA6077; genus JBMNNU01. The sequence continues at coordinate 3,444 of JBMNNU010000329.1, read as the reverse complement.
TCCCGCCTCCATCGAGGGTATCCGCCGCTACCTGGGGTCGGGCTTGATCAAGGGGATCGGCCCTGTTACAGCCGGGCGGATCGTGGAGCGGTTCGGCCTGGAGACGCTGGAGGTGATCGAGCAGGAGCCGAAAAGGCTGAGGGAGGTGCCGGGGCTCGGCTACAAGCGGGCTGATATGATCACCAGAGCCTGGGAGGAGCAGAAGGTGATCCAGGAGGTGATGATCTTCCTGCAATCGCTCCAGATCAGCTCTTCCCTGGCCATCAGGATCTTCAAGCAGTATGGCGAAGTCTCGCCCTCCATCGTGAAAAACGAGCCCTACAGGCTAGCCCGCGACGTTTTCGGTATAGGATTCCTCACTGCTGACAAAATAGCCCGGAGCGTAGGCATACCCCTGGATTCCATCGAAAGGACGATGGCCGCAGTGCTCCACAGGCTTTCGGAGGCCTCCGACGACGGCCATACTTACCTCCCCAGGCCGGAGCTTGTGGATGCCGGAGCCCAGATGCTGGAGGCGCCGCCGGAGCGGGTTGAGGCGGCCATCGACCGGTTGATTGAGGAGCAGGCAGCCCTGGCCGAGATAACGCCCGACCACGAGGCTATCTATCTCCCGCCTCTCCACTACGCAGAGGTAGGGGTCGCTGGCAGGATCAAAGGGTGGCTGGACAACCCGGTTGACCGGCTTCAGCTTTTCCAGGGGGTGGATTTCGAAAAGGCTTTCGCCTTCCTCAACGACAAAGACGGGGTGGAGCTGAGCGAAAAACAGCAGGAGGCTGTGATCTCCGCCCTCACCAACAAGCTGACGGTGATCACGGGCAACCCCGGCACCGGCAAGACCACCTGCGTCCGTTCGATAATCCGGCTGGCCGAGGCCAAAGGGCGAAAGGTGCTGCTGGCCGCTCCTACCGGGCGAGCCGCCAAACGGCTATCAGAGGCCACAGGCCGGGAGGCTAAGACGATCCACCGGCTGCTGGAGTTGAGGCCGGGCAGCAGGGAAGCTCGCTACGACCAGCAGGAACCGCTGCCCGCCGACCTGGTAATCGTTGACGAGACCTCCATGATGGACGTGCTGCTCACCAACCACCTTTTGAAGGCTGTGAGCAGCGAGTCGCACCTGGTGCTGGTTGGTGACGTGGACCAACTGCCCTCGGTAGGGCCGGGCAACGTCCTTCGGGATATCATCGACTCGGGTACTGTCCCCGTTGTCCGGCTGGATACCATCTTCCGGCAAGCCCAGGAAAGCAGCATCATACTCAACGCCCACCGGATCAACAGTGGGGAGATGCCGGTCTTCGACAGGGGATACGGCGAAAGCTTCATGGTTCAGGAGCAAGACCCGGAGAAGCTGCTCGAGATCATCCTGGAGATGGTTCTGAGGCGCATTCCTCGTAAGTTCGGCCTACACCCTCTAAGGGATATTCAGGTGATGAGCCCAATGTACCGCGGAAAGGCTGGGGTTGCCTTTCTAAACGAGCAGTTACAGGAGGCATTGAACCCATCCGATCCCCGCAAACCGGAGAAGAGGTTTGGGGGGCGGCTGTTCCGAACAGGCGACAAGGTGATGCAGATCCGGAACAACTACGAGAAAGAGGTATACAACGGGGATGCGGGGCGGATCGTCTCCATCGACCTAGAGGAGCAAACAGCGACGGTGGTCTTCGACGACGACCGGATAGTGGACTACGAGTTCTCGGAGTTGGACGAGCTTGTCCACGCCTACGCCATCTCCGTACACAAAGCCCAGGGTGCTGAGTATCCGGCCGTGGTTATCCCCGTAGTAACCCAGCACTACATGCTGCTGCAGCGCAACCTTATCTACACAGCCGTGACCCGAGCCAAAAAGCTTGTAGTGCTTGTAGGAACCAGGAAAGCCCTAGCCATCGCCATCAAGAACAACAAGATAGCCGCTCGCTACACCGGCCTGAAGAGGAAGCTGGCCTCCAAGTGAGACATGGGGACGCGGTGACGCTGCCTTGTGGTTTCAACTCTGACGTTACCTGGCATCCCATCTGCACTCGCCGAAGCTAACCTCGCACATAGCCAAATGATAGGCATAAATATCACACTATAGGGTTAGTAGTAGCACTGGAACGAGGCCGGCCGGTGAAAAATCCGGGAGCAAACCAAAAGCGACTATTTAAGGAAAGCCGCTCCGCGACACTCGCTTTGACGGGGGACGTGATGCTAGGCCGGCTGATGAACGACGTTCTCGCCGAGAGAGGCACGCTCTATCCCTGGGGAGATACTCTGTCGTTGCTGCGAGGCGCGGACCTCACGCTGATTAATCTGGAGTGCGTCATCGCCACAACCGGTCGCCCATGGGACCGATGGCCAAAGGTTTTCCACTTCCGCGCCGGCCCTCTCGCCATCGACGCCCTGCTGGAGGCGGGCGTCGACTTCGTCTCTCTGGCCAACAATCACGTCCTTGACTACGAGGAGGATGCGCTGCTGGAGATGCTCGAAAGGCTGGACACTGCCGGTATAGCCCGCGCTGGAGCAGGGAGAGATCTAGCGGAAGCATCCCGGCCTGCTCTGCTGGAGGCCAACGGACTCAAGGTCGGGGTTCTGGCTTTCACAGATAACGAGTCGGGCTGGGCGGCCACAGAGGGGAGGCCGGGCACCAACTACCTGCCTGCCACGACAGATCCTGAGCATTTTCAACGGGTCGAACAGGGTATCGACGAAGCCCGTAATCTAGGAGCGGAGCTGGTGCTGATCTCCAACCACTGGGGACCCAACATGCGCGAGCGCCCCACCCAGCAGTTCCAGCAGTTCGCCCGAGCTACCATCGACGCCGGGGCCGACCTATACATCGGCCACAGCGCCCACATCATCCAGGGGATAGAGGTCTATAAAGGCAGGCCAATCTTCTACGACGCTGGCGATTTCGTGGATGACTACGCTGTTGATCCCGTGCTACGCAACGACAGATCGATCTTGATTAGATGTTGCATCGACTCCGACGGCGTCAACCGCATAGAGTTGATCCCCGTTCTAATCGCCAACTTCCAGGTTAACTTGGCCACAGGTGAGGAGTTCGACGCGATCGGCTCCCGCCTTAAACTGCTCTCTGCCGAATTCGGCACGCAAATCTCCCAGGCTGACGGCATATTGGAGGTAGATCTAAGCAGCAAATGATGATGAAGAAGGGAGGGTACTTAGCACCCTCCCTGTCTAAACGAGCTTCACCGACAACATTCCACCTGATAGTGGCTAAGGTTGGCACGGGCGGAGGGACTCGAACCCCCAACCTGCGGTTTTGGAGACCGCTGCTCTGCCAATTGAGCCACGCCCGTTCGGCTTCTACCCTTATGGTATCCCCCCAAGGGCTCGGCGTCAATATGTGAGCCATACAAAAAGATGGGGACGCACGCTTTCCAAGCGATCTAGGCAGCATTTCGCCCAGCAAAATGGACTCACGCATACCCACACAACAAGAAAGAG
>JBMNNU010000328.1:0-3830 GCA_050942695.1 Chloroflexota bacterium | reverse complement strand
CTCACCTTCAAATCGCTGGTAACCGATCACCGATTGCCCTTTTTGCTTCTATGGTTTCTTCCTCCGGCATTGGTCTACACCCTGGTGTCCATCGGCGATCCGGGCCACCTGCTTTTGCTCCTGCCTCCACTATGCATCGTCACGGCTGTTGGAATAAGGGATATCGTTCGCGACTTCCGGATCTCATTATTGGCCCTGTCTGTTCGGCACAAGAGGATGGCACGGTTCTCGACACAGGTTGGCGCCGCGGGCGCAGCGCTGGGGACGTCGATAGTGCTGGGTTTACTGGTGTGGAACATTCACGCCTTTCTGATGACGCCGGGGCCTGCTAGGCTGGCCGAGATTCGTGTTATCGACAGCACAATCAAGAATCAGGTAGAGTACTCTAGAAACTTCCCTTCCAGCTCGGTTGTGATACTGGCCAAAGAGCGATACCGCCAGTTAACGTACTACCTACCGGAATACGATATTCGGTTGCTGTACGACGAGTACCGCGATGGTTACGTCGAGTCCAGAAATAGCGACCGAATTCCCGAAGGGGTACAAACCGTACTGGTGATGGACTTCGGAATGAGTCCGACACAGTTCCCGGGCACGACGGGAGGAGAGATCGTGCTGGTCAATTCTCCCACACACAAGGTTAGCCTTTGGCGATTCGATGTCGAGTCTGGGGACACCATACGTTACGGCTATGGCTATTTTGCTGTTGAAAAGCAAGCTTTTTAGTTTATTCGGCCATTGATAGGAGGGTTTGGTTTTGGAACTGCGGGAATACTGGGCAATCATTACTCGGCGATGGAGATTGATCGCCGCCATAACCGCCGTCACTCTCCTGGCCAGCACCTTAATGTTGGCTATTGGGCCCAAATCCTACAAATCGGAGATCAGGCTCACGGTCAGCGTCCGGCCGGAGCCCAGGCTAGGCGAATACTACACCTACGATCGATACTACACATGGTTAACTGCAGAGTACTTGGTGGACGACCTGGGTGAGGTGATCAGAAGCGACGCCTTCACAAAGGACGTTTCCGAGAGGTTAGGGGGTATGTATGTATCCAAAGAGTGGCTGCAGCGTAATATCTCCACCCAAAAAACCCATCGGATCTTGACGGTGTCGGTCACCACGGATAACCCCCACAACAGCTTTGTCGTCGCCAAGGCTCTCAAAGAGACGATCGAAGAAAAAGCTCCCGAGTACTTCGCTCAATTGGATACAGAAGGCGCCATGATCAGGATGCTGGACGACCCTGCGGCTGAAGCCGAGATGGGGCGGTTTAGAATGGCCTTGGAGATCGGCTTAAGAACCTCTGTTGGGCTTCTTGCTGCGATCGCGTTGGCCTTTTTGTTGAATTATCTAGATATGTCGGTCCGAACCAGGAAGGAAGCCGAGCAACTACTCGGTCTGCCGGTGCTGGCGGAGATACCCAACCGCTAAGCTTGACAATTTTCTACAAGCAACGCTATAGTGCGGCGCGTTTGTGAAATTCGGAGAGGGTAGTGCAGTTTAGAGAATACCTTATAGCGATCTCCAAGAGGTGGTGGATAGTAGTGCTCGTCGCTCTATCTGCCACGGTGTGTAGCTACTTCTTCACCAAGCTTCAGCCGCCGGTCTACCGCTCCTCCCTGCAATTCGTCAACTCAGCCCGGCTCGAGTGGGGTACCACTATGAGTGTACAGGTCCTTCTGCGACAGCAGGAGGAGCAGTTGAAAACCTTATCTATGGCATCCAAGGTGAACGAGCGGATGGGGCTGGGTATGGCTCCCGGCGAAATTGCGGGCAAGATCATGACTAAAGCTTACCCCGACGCGATCATCCTTCGCCTGGATGTGGAGGATCAGGATGCCGAGCGAGCGCGGAAGATCGCCCTTGGCTATGGATTGGTCTTCGAAGAGGAAAAAGCAGCCGAGTACGCGCTAGCTGATCCCGAAAATCGAGTTAGGGTGACTATGCTGGAGGAGCCCCGCCCCGGCACATTGATCCGGCCTAGCACCAAGATGAACACCATAGCGGGAGCGATCCTGGGGCTGATCCTAGGGCTAGCGATGGTGATGATTCTGGAATACCTGGACGACACACTGAAAACAGCGCGCGACGTAGCCCGCGAGCTAGGATTAGTTACCCTCGGGACAATCCCAAGACAATAAGTTCTGGGTTCTGGGCAACAGGCACAGGGCATCAGGCAATAGGGCACAGGACTCAGCACTCAGAACCCTAAATAGGAGGCGCAAGTGGAAGCAGCCCCTGACAAACTGATTACAGTCACCAACCCCCAGTCACCGGTGGCCGAAGCCTACCGGACTCTCAGGACCAATATACTGTTCAGCAGCCTGGACAGCCCATTAAAGACGCTATTGGTGACAGGTGCAGGGCCAGAAGTGGAAAATTCGGTCGTATTGTGTAACCTGGCAGTCTCCATAGCCCAGGGAGGTGCTAAAGTCATCGTTGTCGATGGCGACCTTCGGCGCCCAATGATCCACCGATTTTTCCAACTAGGCAACGATAAGGGGCTGACTACAGCGTTGATCGGTGACTCTGGTGAAGCTCTCCCGCTGCAGCCCACCCTGGTGCCAGACTTGCAACTGCTTACGTCAGGCCCGCTTCCGCCAAACCCGTCGGACCTTTTGAGCACCCAAAAGATGGAGCGAGTCATCCAATCGCTTTCGTCGGCAGCGGACCTAGTCCTTTTCGGCGCCCCACCTATAGGCTACCTTGCTGATGCGGCGCTACTAGCCGCAAAAGTGGATGGATCAATCCTGGTCATCAGTGCCGGGAAGACCCGCAGGGACGTTGCTTTGCGAGCCAAAATAGCCCTGGAAAAAGCCAGCACCAGGCTTCTTGGCGTCGTGTTGGACAATGCGCAACTGGACAGGGATCTTATCAAAGTGATGGATGGGTCTGGCGGCTCTCGATCTGCGCGGTCCTGGCTGCCTTTTCGAAGAAATAAGTGACAAATGGTGCATCCGGCCAATTGGTGCTTGAAATGGGACATGGACTTGCCGGACAAACCAGTAAGGACTAAGTTGGAGGAGAAAACGTGAAAGGCGTTGTATTGGCCGGTGGTAGCGGAACTCGGCTTCACCCGTTAACCCGCATCACTAACAAGCATCTGCTTCCTATATACGATAAGCCGATGATCTACTATCCTATCCAGACTCTGGTGAATGCGGGGATTACGGACATTTTGCTTGTAACCGGAGGCAACAACGCCGGTGACTTTCTGCGCCTGTTAGGCAACGGCCGTGAATTCGGATTGAAGCATCTCAACTATACCTACCAGGAGAAAGCCGGCGGGATAGCCGAAGCGTTGGGGCTGGCGGAGCACTTCGTCGACGGCAACAAGGTGGTGGTAATCCTGGGTGACAATATTATTCAGGGCAACATCCGTAAAGCCGTTCAAAGCTTCGCCGAGCAGAAGAAAGGCGCTAAGGTGCTACTGAAGGAGGTCCCCGACCCGGAGAACTACGGCGTGCCGACCCTGGAGGGGAACCGTATCCTGCGAATCGATGAGAAGCCGTCCAAACCGGCAACCAATTTGGCCGTGATCGGCATCTACATGTACGATGCCACGGTGTTCGAGGTCATCCGCACCCTCAAACCTTCAGACCGGGGTGAACTGGAGATCACCGACGTGAACAACGCATACATCGAGGCGGGCACGATGACCTGTGACGTTCTCGAGGGTTGGTGGGCCGATGCGGGCGCATCGATAGACAGCTACCTGCATTCCAACAATCTGGTTGCCCAGTTTGGGGCTAACAAGGTCTGAGGTAGCAGCTTTCAGCAACATTACGCCAAAAGCTCTTTGTAAATGCTGAAAGCTGATAGCTAT
>JBMNNU010000327.1:0-3831 GCA_050942695.1 Chloroflexota bacterium | reverse complement strand
CGTCCAGAATCACCACCTTGGGCTTCTTGATCAACACATCGGCTATACCCAGGCGCTGCCTCATTCCGCGTGAGAACTTGCCTACCTCTTTGTCTGCCACGTCGGTCAGCCCAACACGGTTCAGCAGCTCATCGATCCGGGCAAGGGCCTCCTTCTTCGGTATCCGATTCAGGTCGGCCGTGTAGAGCAGGTTCTCCGTAGCCGTGAGATCTTCGTAAAAGCCTACGTTGTCGGGTAGGTATCCCACTAACTGTTTGACCGCCAGGGGATCACGGGTCGAATCGTGCCCGTAAACCCGAGCCTGGCCCGAGGTCGGCTCTGTTAGCCCCAGCAGCATCAGGATTGTGGTGGTCTTCCCAGCGCCGTTGGGGCCGAGCAGGCCGAAGATCTCGCCTTCCGAAATCCGGAGGTTCAACCGGTCAACGGCAGTGAGCTCCCCGTACCGTTTCGTCAAATGGACGGTCTCTATGGCAATCTGCGACCGCTCGTCCATGGCTCTATCTCCGGCCTAGTTTCATGAATAGTCCCAGCAATCCACCAATGACCAGGACCAGGATGCCGGCACCAACCCAACCCCAGATTGTGGGGGTTTCCACGGTGACCCTGATATCCCTGTCCAGGTTCACCTGCGGATGGGATGCAGACACGTTCAACATGTAGTCGCCCGCGATGGCCTTTGCTGAAGGCTTGATCAGCATGGTGACCTCACGCTGGGCTCCGGGGTCCAACTGGTCGATTTTGTCGGGCTGGAAAGTCACGGTCCAGCCTTCGGGTTTGTAGGAAGACAGGCTCACGTTCTGCAGCGGAGCCGATCCCGTGTTCGTGATAGTTACGTAGAAAGGGCTCTCCTGGCCGGCTGTAGCCTGTGTATTGAACACCTCGGTTCGCGTCGTCATCACCATCTCGTAGCTGCCGGTGACAATCACCTTCAGGTCTGCGGTGGAGTGGTCGGCCTCGGACGAAGCGGTGATCGAAATGGGGTACTCGCCGGCCTCGACCCTTGCGGGCGGGGTGACGCTGATGTCTAGACCCTGGCTGCTCCCTGACTTAACCTGAACGCTGGAAACCTGCTTGTCCTCATAGGAAGGTTTGAACACCACGTCCCAGCCATTTGGCGCGTTGAAGCTGAGCCCAAAGGTTCGATCCTCTTCGGAGTCGTTCTTCAGATCGGCCTTGAAGCCGAACGTGGATCCCGACTTACCACGCAGCTCGGGATACTGGACGTTGAAAGATGTGCCCTGGGTAGGTTGATCCTTGACGGCAACGCGCAGATTCAAAGTGTTGTCGATACCAGCACCTGTAGCCCTCAGCGTGAACTCGTAGTCCTTAGCTTCAGCTTCGGCTGGTACCTTCAGTTGCAGGTCTACCGATTCCGAGTTTTCGGCATCGACCCAAACGGAGCGAGCGACGAAACCGCGGCTCTTCAATATCGGCTCCCAACCCTCCGGTGCCTTGGTCAAGGCCAGGTCGACGGTTTTCCCTTCCTTGCTCTTGTTGTTCACTTTGATTATGAAGGTTACCTGCTTGCCTCTGTCCACGGTCACACCGGGAACCGGGGTGGACAAGTACACCTCAGGGGCTTGCGCTGTTGCAACGGAGGCCGGGGCAGCAGCCCAAACGGTTAGTGCTACCAAAGCCGCTAACGGAGCTAGCAACAGCTTAGACGCGCTTCTCTTCACGGTACAATCACCTCCAAAATGTCTTTAGCAACTACTTTTAACAGAAGATCTAGTCATCAACATGGGGCGCCCGCAAGGCGGACGCCGAAGGACACCGGATTAGATTGTGGATTGAACAAAAACCAGCTAACGAGCTAGTCGAGAGATCTCCCGACTGTATCACCCTCGACGTACTACATAGTAAACGCCCTGTATCAGAACACCATTAGAATGGGGTTAGAACTATACCACAGGGCGATAGGAATTGTGTTAAGAGAATATTAAGGCTCTAGCAACCAGTTTTTTATCCCAAATTCCCCCCAAACCTTCCATTTTAGATGTAGAATACCAGGAGTTGGAACACGTTTTTAGGACCTCGCCAGCCACTCGTTCCCTGACCCGACAACATAGTGTACCCCATTTAGGCATTCCCATGCAGAGGATGTAAATGCACGACGACGGTAGGACGAGAGAAGAGTTGCTCAGGGAAATCGAATCCCTTCGCCAGCAGTTGGACAAACAGAAAGAGTTGGAAGCCGAACTGGAACGGGCGAGGGAGGAGCTAAAGGTATCCGAGACGAATTACCGGGCGATCTTTGAGGCTGCAAACGACGCCATCTACGTCCACGACATCGAGACGGGCGCTATGCTCGACGTTAACCAGCGAATGCTGGAGATGTACGGCTTCAGCAAAGATGAAGTCTTAAACCTCCCGCCTACGGATGAGTACCTTGCCGGCCCCCCGTTTACAGCCGAAAAAATAGTGCGGCTGGTGAGGAAGGCCGCCGAGTCAGATGAGCCTATCCTCTTCGAATGGTTGGCCAAGCACAAGTCTGGGCGGCTTTTCTGGGTAGAGGTTAGCCTAAAGCGCGCCATCATCGGGGGGCAGCCGCGCCTCCTAGCTATCGTGCGGGATATCGACGAGAGGAAACGAGCCGAGAATGTGATTCGCGAGAGCGAGGAGCGGTACCGTTCGCTGCTGGAGGCTGTGGATGATAGCATCAACATAAAAGACGCGCAGGGGCGCTATTTGATGGTGAATTCCGAGTTCTGCAGAAGGATGGGGCGCTCTAGAGAAGAGGTACTGGGTAAGACTATATGGGACCTTCACGATCCGAAGTCCGTGCGCCAGGTCGAACAAGCTGATAGGAAAGTTCTGGAAACGGGGGCCACGGTGGATGCGGAAGAATACCACCCTAATCGGCAACGGGGCAAGGTTACACACGTTCGGAAAGCCCCTCTACGAAACGCGACTGGAGATGTGATCGGAGTGGTAACCGTCTCTAGGGATATTACTGAGAGAAAGCGGCTGGAGGAGCAGCTTCTGCGGGCTCAGAGACTGGAAGCTGCCGGAATGGTAGCTAGCCAGGTGGCTCACGACTTCAATAACCTGCTTTCGCCCCTTACAGCCTATCCTGAGTTGATCAAATTGCAGCTACCTCCGGATCACCCCGCTCAGATGTACTGCGATGCGATGATCGATGCAGCCGAGCGGATGGCCAGCATCAACGAGGATATGCTCGCTCTGGGAAGGAGAGGCCTTTTCGATGTGGAGCTGGTGGATTTCAATCGGCTGGTTAAGCAGGCTATTGAACAGTTGCCCGATAGGCCTTCATCCGTAGATATTCGAGTGGAGCTAGCTTCCGACCTGATGCGAGTAACCGGCTCTCCCGCTCAATTGATGCGAGTGATTACAAACCTGCTCTTGAACGCTCTGGACGCGACGGAGGGTGCAGGGACCATCACAGTAACGACCGAAAACGTCTACCTTGAAACAGCTACTACCGGTTATTGCTGCGTTCCGATAGGTGAGTACGTCAGGCTCAGCATGGCCGATACCGGTTGCGGTATCCCCCCAGAGATACGGAACAAGATCTTCGAAGCCTTTTATTCAACTAAGACCAGAACAAAGCGACGCGGGTGCGGACTCGGCCTCAGCATCGTACAATCCATCGTTGAAGATCACAACGGATATATCGATATGGAAAGCGAGGTGGGTAAGGGTACAGCCTTTCGTATCTATCTGCCAGCGTCTCGCCAGCTAGTAGGAAAAACGGAGAAGGCGCCACTACCGATAGGCAACGAATCGGTGCTGGTGGTCGACGATGACCCACTCCAGCGACAGGTGATATCAGAGTTGCTGGGTAGTTTGGGGTATCAGGTGGAATCGGCG
>JBMNNU010000326.1:0-3844 GCA_050942695.1 Chloroflexota bacterium | reverse complement strand
ACATGATGGGTATGGTCGGTAAGCTTGGTAAGATCCTCGGCCGGCGAGGCCTTATGCCGAACCCTAAAGCTGGCACCATCTCGTTCGATATCGGCAAGGTCATCAAAGAAGTCAAGGCCGGTAGGGTTGAGTTCAGGGTAGATAAAACAGCCGTCATTCACGTACCAATCGGCAAGCTGAGCTTCACGGATGAGCAGTTGAAATCAAACCTGGCTGCGTTGATAGACGCGGTCATTAGGGCCAAGCCGAGTGGAGCTAAAGGCCAGTACATTCGTTCGATAGCGATGGCATCCAGTATGAGCCCCAGTGTCAAGCTGGATCTGCAGCCTACCATCGCTCTTGCGTCTGCCGGATAAAAACCGGGAACCTTAGCAAAATAATATCTGATCTGCTGTAGACAGCGGGCGTGCTGCAATGCACTTAATCAGGCCTGCCGAGGCGACCAATCAGGAACCACACTCCAGAGATCCCATGGGATTGCGGGAGTTCAGGACCTTTGGCCACACGGCGGCTGAAGGTCCTTTTTGTTATGGTGGATCTGGTTCGAAAGGAGGTGAAGATTTGCCTAAAGGAGAAAAAACGCCAAGAAAAGAGAAGGTCCAGGAAGTAGACGAGCTCAGTGAAATGCTGTCTCGAACTAACCTGGTCGTGTTGACCGACTACCGCGGTTTGAGCGTTGCGGACATGGCCTCTCTTCGAAAGAAGCTTCGATCAGAGGGTGTGGAATACCGGGTAGCCAAAAACACCATGATGAGATTCGCGGCCGATAAGGCCGGCAAGGAAGGGCTCAGGGATGCCCTGGTCGGGCCGACCGCGGTCGCATTTGCTGGCGGAGATGAAGTGGCAGCCGCTAAGATCCTTGCAGACTTTGAGCGGGGCTCGAAGGTGTTCAAAATAAAGGCCGGGCTGCTAGGTCAGAAGCTGCTATCCTCTGCGGATATCGGAAACCTGGCGAAGATGCCTTCCAGAGATGTAATGTTGGCACAGGTAGTAGCAGGGATCCAATCGCCCATTGCAGGGTTGGTTGGAACTCTGAGTGGTGTTATCGGCGGTCTTGTGGGTACCTTAGAGGCCAGGCGACAGCAGTTGGAGGAGCAGGGGACAGCGGCTTGATCTGCAAAAACCGAGCGTAATCGCGGTCTTTCAACCTGCCCATTGTTTATTATCGAACAACGATTGACAACAAAGAAAGGGATAGAAATGAGCACCGAAGAGATCATTGCTTCGATCGAGAAGATGTCTGTTCTCGAGCTGGCGGAACTGGTAAAGGCTTTGCAGGACAAATTCGGCGTAGTTGCTGCAGCCCCCGTCGCAGCGGCAGCCCCCGCAGGCGGTGCAGCCGCGGCAGCAGCGCCAGTTGAGGAGCAGACCGAGTTCTCCGTTATCTTGAATGATTTCGGAGCCAACAAGATCAACGTTATCAAGGTTGTCCGTGAACTCACCGGCCTCGGCTTGAAGGAGGCTAAGGATCTGGTAGAGAGCGCACCCAAACCTATCAAGGAAGGTGTGCCGAAGGACGAGGCTGATAAAGCTGCCGCCAAGCTTAAAGAGGCTGGCGCCAACGTAGAGGTCAAGTAAGTATAGCGTAGGGGCGGGCAGCCCTGCCCGCCCCGCACCTCAAACGGTTACGACCCCGATGCGGACTTCCTCTTTTGCTCTTCCCACGCGATCCGCTGTTCTTGAGCCTTTTCCAAATCCCCCAAGATATTTCCATCGCCCTCCAACAGCTTTGCCTTCAGGATTTCAAGCTCCTCAACTAAAGCATCAATGTGGCGGGCAACGTTGTCTCGGTTGGTAGCCAAGATATCTGCGTACATCTTGGGATCGTGTCCGGATAGCCGAGTGGCAGAGTCAAAGCCCCCTGCCGCAAGGATTGCCATCTCCCTCCAACCAGGTTGGTCGGCCAAGGCGCGGGTAAGTGCCACCGAGAGAAGGTAGGGTAGATGGCTGATGCCGGCAACCAGTCCATCGTGTTCCGCGGAATCTGTAAAATAGGGATAAGCCCCGATCTGTTGCACTAGGCGAGCCATCGTATCCACAGCAGCAGGTGGCGCACTCACCGAAGGGACGAGGCAATACACAGCGTTCTGAAAAAGCGAGGCTTTAGGTTCGGCAACTCCCCCGGTCAGCTTTCCTGTCATCGGGTGCCCTCCCACGAACCCTACTGTCGATGGTAGGATCTTCTCGGCCTCTCTAAGAATTTCTCGCTTTGTGCTGCCGGTATCGCTTACGATGCATCCGTCGGGAAGCGTATCGGCTATACTTTTGAACACCTCAGGAACGGCTCCTACCGGAGTTGCCACTAGGACGAGGTCGGAACCGGCTACGGCATCGGGAAGATAGCGATCGACCTTATCCACAGCCTTTATTTTATTGGCCTTGGTGGCTGCATCGTACTGGATATCGTGGCCGATGACCCGTGGTGGGTTCTTCAATTGCTTTAGGGCGAGCCCTAAAGAAGCTCCTATGAGGCCTAACCCGATAATCGTGACCTGCTTCATAAATCAAAACCTCAATTATGACCATCTGCCAGCCGAAGTCGCTCGAGAGCGCTCCGTATCCATGGGCCATCATTAAGATGCCCTATCAGTTGGGGGTCCTGCTGGTGCAATTCTACCAGACGCCACACCCTTTCCTCACAACCTGATTGGGCGAGCATACTAGCGCCGATTCTGGAGTGGTTGGCGATCACGTAGTACGGCATCCACCACCTGTTCTCTCCGGGAGGTCCGGCAAACAGTGGAGGGAATATTCTGAAAAGCCAGCCAAGCAACACGTAGAGAGTCCGGTGCTGGACCCCTATGTAGCAGCGAGATTTCCCGACGTCGTGGAGAAGGGCTGCTTTGATTAGCTGTGTGTTCGTTTCCCCTCTATCCAGAAGCCAGCGCGCTACTCTGGTGCAATGGAGCTGATCGGGGCGCTGCATCATCGAAAAAAGGGATCGCTCCACGGGCGATAGCCATCGGGTTACCAGCGACCAATCCTCCGGCTGCATAGACGCGGTCAGATTATCGATTCCCTGCTTGATCCGGTAGATCGCCCGCACGGTTTAAATCCCGACGACAAGTGGGAATAGCACTCTAAAAGGCGGGCTGATCAAGGCTCCGATAAGGTTTATCTTGAAAACGTAGGATAGGGCGAATAACGACAGCAAGGCTGCAGGCCCGTATTGAGCTATAGGTGCTATCTTCTGAGCTAGGGGGCTCGGTAGGATCCCCATCAACACTGAGAAACCGTCAAGAGGCGGCAACGGGATCAGGTTAAACACCGCCAGCAACACATTTATCGATGCGACAAAGTAAGCAAAAGCCCAAACGATATCGGGAAGCGGCATATCTAAGCGCAAGGGCAGGCCAAAGAGGGCTGCTGTTACTACGTTAGCCAATGGCCCGGCGAAGGCAACTATAGCCATTCCTGTTACCGCTCCGACTCGAAACCTCCATGGTTGAACGGAAACGGGCTTACCCCATCCGAATCCCACGAAAAACAGCGCCACGGTTCCTAAAGGATCTAGGTGGCGTAACGGATTCAGGGTGAGGCGACCGGCCTGGCTCGGCCCTGGATCCCCTAACAGTTGGGCAGCAAGAGCATGGGAGGCCTCGTGCACCGCAATGGCGACAACGAAGGCCGGAGCCAGCAGTAACAGTTGCTCTATATTGAAAAAGTTCATCTCCACTCCGTTGTTTATTGGCGTCTTCTCTAGCGCACCTAAAGCAAGCTAATCATTGGAATTATAGCACAGGGCATGCTTTGGACCGGCACGGATAACTGGGGGTGCGTTTCAAGATTCCGGCTGAGTCATGTTGTAGTACTAGGCTGCCCGTTGGGCTTTACCGATGGCCAT
>JBMNNU010000325.1:0-3851 GCA_050942695.1 Chloroflexota bacterium | reverse complement strand
TACGTATCGGGGGGTGGAGGGCACGGTTCCACCGGGGTTACCACACCGTCCCGTAATTGGTACCTTGCTGAGGGAAACACCCTCCCAGGCTTCGATACATGGCTTCTGCTCATGAATCCCAACGATTCTGCCGCCACAGCGACGGTCGTCATGGCCAAAGAAGATGGCACCCTGTTAACTACACACCACTCTATTGGCCCGAGAAGCCGCTACAGCATATTCGTTAATCAGCATATGCCTAACGCGCGGCTCTCGCTTCGAGTCGAGTCAAGCCTACCTATCATCGCGGAGCGGGCTATCTATTTTGGGAAGGGCGGCGCCCACAATACCGTCGCAACACCGAAGTTAGCCAATAGCTGGTACCTACCGGAAGGGTCGACCTCTGCCCCCTTCCAGGAATATGTAATCATCGCAAATCCGAACGGATTTCAGGTAAACGCAACGATTACCTGGATGCAGGAAGGTGGTAAGGTCTCGTCTCAGACGATCAACCTGCCACCCAACGGCCGAGCCACTATCGATGCAAATCAGGTTATCCCCAATGCCGCCCTTTCGGCTCGTGTCGACGCCTCGTCCCCCATAGTCGTGGAACGGTCCATGTACTTTTCTAACGGCAACGGCGGAACTAACACTATAGGAATACCGGGTCAATAATGAGACGATTCCAAACCATCCTTTTCGATCTATATGACACGCTAATCTGGCTCGACGTTCAAGAATCCAATCGCTGGCGACAGCGTTTCGCCCAACGGCTTGCAGTTCCAATAGATGCCTTCTTCTCTGTTTGGCGTCGTTCAGTCAACGATAGGATGCTTGGGAAGGTTGGGGATCTATCTAATCAGATCACCACAGCGGTATCCGAACTCGGCATCTCACCGAATGCAGCGCTAATCGAGGAGCTTGTGGCTATCGAGCGCCAACGGCTGGAACAGTCGGTTAAGCTATACCCCAACACCGTCAAAGTGCTCGAGCGATTAGCCGCCAATGGTTACCGACTCGGCCTTCTCAGCAACGCATCGGATGGGGCCGCTATCCCTATCACTCGTTTGGGGATCGATAAGCTTTTCCACCAAATGATACTATCCCACGAAGTTGGTCTCCTCAAACCGGACCCGGCGATTTACCACCTAGCGTGCCAACGTCTCCAATCCGCCCCATCGGAAACGGTGTTCGTTGCGGATGGCGGTTTCGGTGAACTCGACGCAGCTAAAGACCTTGGGATTTACACCGTCCTTATTGAACAAGATAACCAGAGTAAAGATTACGGCTCCAGCACGCGTTATGACATTAAGATAGGTGACATTCAGGAAATCGAGAATATCCTCGATCTTTCTTGATGCCTTCTTTTGCTGAAGTCTGGTTTCTTTACACAATATTGATAGCTGACTATTGATGGTTTTCTTGTTATCATAAGCCCTGAAAGGGGACGGTGAAATGTTCACTTCAAGGCTAAAGTTCCAATTCATTCTTCAAATTATCTTCTTATTCGTTGCGTCTGCTGTTCACCCTCTTTCATCCTCCGCTCAGGGTGACCACGTTGCGCTTGTTCAGCTTAAGGGAGTGATCAACCCTGTAGCAGCCAGCTACGTCGAGCGGGCAATCAACCAGGCAGAGACGGACGGGGCTAACGTCGTCGTGATCCAGATGGATACGCCGGGCGGATTGGATACTTCTATGCGCGCTATCATCCAGCGCATCATAGGGTCTAAGGTGCCGGTAGTTGTTTACGTGTCTCCTCCTGGCGCAAGGGCTGGGTCAGCCGGAGTATATATCACCTATTCTGCCCACATCGCTGCCATGGCTCCCAATACCAATATCGGCTCCGCACACCCTGTCGCAGTAGGAGAGGGCGGTGAGCAGCAGATGTCGGAGACGATGCAAGATAAAGTAACCAACGATGCGGTTGCCTATATCAAGAGCCTAGCGCAATCTCGAGGCCGAAATGTCGATTGGGCCGAGAAAGCTGTGCGGGAAAGTGTCAACGTAACTGCCCAGGAAGCCCTTGAACTCAAGGTTATCGATCTGGTTGCGGATGACATTTCATCGCTCCTGGACCAGATCCATGGTCGTGAGGTCCAACTTTCAACGGGGAAGACGACGCTCAACACCAAAGACGCCCCCATCGTCACAATCGAAATGAGCCCCTTCGAGTCGCTACTACACGCTGTTAGCGACCCAACAATAGCCTATATACTGCTGAGTCTCGGCACAATGGGGCTGATTTTCGAGCTCTCTAATCCCGGCGCCATTCTACCCGGGGTGGTAGGCGGAATATGTCTGCTCTTCGCCCTGTTTGGGTTGGGCACCCTGCCGATTAATCTGGCTGGTGTTCTGCTCATTGCTTTTGCTTTGATCCTGTTCGTCGCAGATATCTTTGCCCCAACCCACGGTATCTTGACGGCTGGTGGCACCATCTCTTTTATACTCGGCTCCATGATGCTGATAAACACTCAGAACGCCCCGTTCCTTTCTATCTCGATGTCAGCAATTGTCGCAGTTTCCCTAGGGCTCACCGCTTTCTTCTCCTTCGTTGTAGCCGCCGTGGTGAGGTCTCATCGTCGACACCCAACGACCGGCATGGAATCTATGCTAGGGCAAGTAGGGAAAGCGAAAACCCCCCTCAACCCGGCGGGTATGGTGCTCATCGATGGTGCTCTCTGGAAGGCTGTATCTGAGACCGGCGAGGTTGCGCAGGACGAGTTGATCGAGGTGACCGGGGCGCGAGGCTTGACCTTGGTGGTTCGCCCACGGCCTGCTGAAAAGCAGTTGTGAGGTCTGTTGAAACCGTGATATGCTTCGTATTGTTACAAGGGTGTTACTGACCCAGTACAGGTTGCTAAAGGCGGGTCCAGGGTACTCAACGCCGCGCTCGCTCGCGTTTAGGCCTGGCAGGCGTGACCGCAACGCTGCGCTCGCTCACGTCACGGGGGTGTCCCTAATAAATTTACCTGTCTATGCAGAGGTCAGTAATAAATAGGCGGGATGGGCGCTCCGTACCAAGCTGTATTGTAAAACCTTCCAACCCAGAGTAGGGATCACCGCGCAATTAAGCGCGGTTCATAATGCTGTCGTTGGCCATCAATAACCATCGTAGTTATTTCTGCAAGGAGGCAGAGGTCATGTCACATACGATACCGGATGCATTTTCCGAAGCTTTTTCCAAGGAGGCAAATGACGCAGTGCTAGAGGTTTTCTTCAAGCCAAAGTCCATTGCGGTCATTGGCGCAACTCGCGACCCCAGAGGGCTCGGTGGAAGTGTTCTACACAACATCATCAACGCCGGGTATAAAGGCCCTCTCTACCCCATCAACCCTAAGGCTGATGAGATCGCCGGCCTCAAAGCTTATCCGACAGTTGTCGACGTACCAGAGGAAGTGGACCTTGCGGTTGTTACAACCCCCGCCCGCTTTGTCCCCCAAATCACCGAGGAATGTGGCCGCAAGGGCTGCAGGGGCATGATCATCATCAGCGCCGGTTTCCGGGAAACCGGGCCCGAGGGCCGAAAGACGGAGAAGGAGGTCGGTGAGATCGCGAAGCGCTACGGCATGCGCGTCATCGGCCCCAACGTGCTGGGAGTAGTCGACACCATCACTCCTCACAACGCTACTTTTGCCGCTGTTATGCCCAAAAAGGGCGTCACCGCCTTTATGTCCCAGTCCGGCGCATTGATGTCAGCAATTCTGGACTGGTCCCTGGGCGAGGGTTTTGGCTTCTCCAGCATGGTCAGCCTTGGCAACAAACTGGATGTCGACGAGATCGACCTACTCAAGGCTTGGGCCGACGATCCCAACACTAAGGTAATCCTTGGTTACCTGGAGGGCATTACCGACGGCCAGAAATTTATCGAGACT
>JBMNNU010000324.1:0-3852 GCA_050942695.1 Chloroflexota bacterium | reverse complement strand
TTCAGGGATCGGAGGAGCGCCCTCCTCTATGGGAGCCGTCTCGACGTAGCCAGCAGGCTTTACGCTTTTATCGATCTGGCTAGGATTTGCCACCCGCATCTTAGGCGATAGGAATTTGGATAGGAAGTCGATTTTTTCTTTGTGAGGTGTAGCCCAATCCTCATCCAAAATACCGCCTGTGTCTCCCGAATTGGGGTTGATACACCAATAGGTGAAGTGCATCGAGTTATCTTGCAGATACGCCATCAGGCTGCGAATCCACTTCCCACCAAGCTCTTTTTCGTCGAAGGTCTTGCCACCGAACTCGCCCAGCAGCACGGGGGCTATGCCTTGCTTAGAGATAAAGCCCCAGTGGGCGTCCCAGACGCTCGGCAGGTTGGCCGGGAAGTTGGCCTCCTTGAACCAGCCCTGCATATACACTTCGGGTCCGTAATCGTGGGGGCTGTAAACAAGCTTGTTGGGCACTTTGAGATTGATGGGGTGCTTGGCGACATCCGCCAGGTTGCCGCCCATCCAGTACCAATCCTTGTCGTTGTTCGTCTTTTCGATACCCTCGACGATGATCAACCAGTCGGGGTTGGCCTCTAGGATGGCGTTGCCTGCCTTCTCGGCTGCCATACGCCAGTCGGTTTTAGGATCGCCCGAGCCCCACGTAGCATTCCCTGCGGGCTCGTTGTGCAGGTCGGCGCCGATGACGGTATCGTTTCCCTTATACCGCTTGGCCAGCATCACCCAATCGTTTATCCAGCGCTCTTCAGTGTACTTTTCGGTGTACCATAGCTTCGATTGAGCCTCTACATCGGGGCGGTGCCGGTCCAGTATCACCTTCAGCCCTCGCTTGCCGGCGCCCTCGATTATCTTGTCCATCACTTCCAGGCCGGTGAGCCCTTTGAGATCGGGATTGATCTCGAATTCGATACTGTCGGCCTTCGTTCTACTCTCGGGGTCAAAAAGCTGGCTTGAATAGGGGAGGCGGATGGTGTTGAAGCCGAGGTCGGCAATCTGGTCTAACATCTCCTCCCAGTTGCGAGACCACAGCCCGTGCGGGGCAAAGGTGCCCGTTTCCATTCCGAACCAGTTGACCCCGGTTATCCTAACCTCGTTCCCCTCGGAGTCTACGATCTTATTGCCACGGGTGCTCAGAAAGTTGGGCTTATCTCGAGAGCTATCGCTTTTTCCTTCAATGTTGCCTTCAGTGATAGCCGAGACGATACTGGTTACAGCAGTCTCCGGCAGCAAATCGGATGCTCGTTGTGCGGAGCCGCAGGCCATTACCAAGAGGGCAGTGAAAGCCCCAAGGGCGATGGCCAACGGTAACCGGCAACGTTTCATAAGTTGCTCCTCCTAGAGTCTTGGACCATGTAGAGTGTCAGATGTCGAATTGACTTCGGATACCTTGGCGCTATCCAAGCTGGAGAGACAGCGCATATCTCCACATCGCGGAATCCTGCCGCTGCAGGCTCAACAGTGGCGGGAATGGGAGTGGAGTTGGACCGGAACGCTATAGGATACTAATTTGATCGCACCAGAATCTAACAGACAGATAAAAGAAGTGAAATACAGTTAGGAGTATATCAACAGAGCATAAAGGGCGATATAGTACTTTAGTACTATTCTACAATCCAATGATGTTCATCGTCGTTACCTTAAGGGTGTCCAGATTCACAACACGGAGCGCGTGGTTGTTGGTGTCGGCTATATACAGCCTGCCAGGGCTCATCCCGAGGCCACCCGGCTCCCAGAAGGAGGCGGTAGCGGCGACCCCATCTTGTAAGCCTGGGCTCCCATCTCCGAGGAAGCTGTCGGTCTTGGTGGTAGTGGGCTCTAACCTCTTGATCTTATGGTTGTAGCTATCGGCAAGGTAGAGAACACCGGCTTCACGGTTGAAATAAACACCAAGAACGTGCTGGAGCCGTACCTGATCTCCAATCCCATCTATGTCTCCGAACTCGAACAGCCCTTGTCCCACCAGGGTCCGCACCTCTCCTTTGCCCCCGGGGAGGTCCAACGACCGAATGGCGCTGGCCTCACTGTCTGCTACGTACAACTGTTTGCCATCGGTTGTTAGCCCGCTAGGCTGGTTAAAAGTGGCGCGACCTAGGGTGTTATCTGTCAAAGCCTCACGGCCGGTCCCAGCGTAACGCGCTATAGTCCCAGAGCGAGGATCGTAGCTCCAAATCTGGTGGGAGCCCGCCATGGCGATATACAGGGTTCCCTGGTGCATCACAAGGTCCCAGGGGGAGCGGAGGTCGGAGTTTAGCCCTGGTCCCTCTTGGATGACACGATAAGCCAGACGGCCGGTTCCCGCCACCGTTTCCACGCGCCAGGTGGACAGGTCGATACGGCGAATAGCGTGGTTCCAGGTATCGGCGACGTACAGATTGTCCCCGTCCAGGGCTAATCCCTGTGGGTTGTCGAAGGCCGCATCCTGAGGTCCCCCATCCCGGAAGCCCCGGACTGAGCCGATTACCTGCTTCACCATCCCATCGAAGCCCGTGACGATGATCCGGTGGTGGCCTGAGTCGGAGATAAACAGGCGCCCCGTGGCGACATCTGCCAGCAGCTTGCCGGGGAACAGAAGAGGGCTAACGGGTGGCTTCTCCGGCTGGATAGGAAGGGCTCTGCGATCCAGCATACCCTTACCGTCGAACTCCGCGATCATGGTATCTAGTAGCGGGCGGAAATCGTCGGCTCGCATCTCCCCTTCGTGCTTGCCGATCACTTTTCCGGACGGGTCTACCAATATCAGGGTGGGCCAAGCCCGTACGGCATACTCAGACCACACCTGCATATCTCGGTCGTTCACCACAGGGTGCTCTATTTCGAGTCGTTGAACGGCCTTGCGCAGATTCTCCGTCGACTGTTCGGCGGGGAATTTGGGGGAGTGGACTCCCACCACCACCAGTTCGCCGGGATAGGCTTGCTCCAGCTTCCGCAACTGCGGAAGTACATGCATACAGTTGATTCAACAGTATGTCCAGAAGTCCAACAAGACCAGTTTGCCCTGCAGATCACGGATGCTGAGCGGGTGATCTACATTCAGCCAATCCATTCCAGCGGGGAACTCCGGCGCGTTGACCGTTCCCTCGTAAGATTGCCTTGCCATTATGACCTCCTTAGGGTGAACAGGTGAGACGGCCGACAGGCCGTCTCACCTGTTCACCCCATCAACTCCACATCGTGGGGGCCGCTTTCGCTGCGCCCCGCCTCGGTTATCCGCACAAAGGTGGCGTTCTGGCGCAGCTCGTCCAGGTTGCGAGCGTTGCAGTAGCTCATACCGGAACGGAGCCCGCCCACCAGTTGGAACAGCACCTCGCCCACATCCCCCCTGTAGGGGACCACTGCCTCTACACCCTCGGGCACGACCCGTTCCAGGTCTTCCTCCCATTCCGCCCAACCTTTGTGGGGCTCCTCTCGGGCCAAACGGGCAAGAGTAGCCTCCGCCGATGCCATACCCCGACTTATCTTATATGGGCGGCCCCCTCTTCGAATGGAGAGCCCTGGGCTCTCAGTGGTACCCGCCAGCAGATTGCCCAGCATCACCGAGGATGCTCCGGCTGCCAGCGCTTTGGTGATATCGCCGGAGTTGCGGATACCGCCATCGGCTATGATGGGAACGCCGTGGTTTAGAGCTTCTCTAGCTGAGTCCATCACAGCGGTCAGTTGCGCAACTCCAACCCCAGCCACCAGCCTGGTCACGCAGATGGATCCCGGCCCAACCCCTACCTTTACGGCGTCAACCCCAGCATCGATAAGCGCGGCGGTGCCCGATGCCGTGGCCACGTTCCCGGCCACCAGCTCGACAGATCCCAGGGCCGACCTCACCGCATTGATGGTGCGGATGGTGTGGTC
>JBMNNU010000323.1:0-3875 GCA_050942695.1 Chloroflexota bacterium | reverse complement strand
CGAGGGCGGCACTGTGATGATCTCCGAGATCAACGAGTTGATGGGCACCGAGCACTTGATGGCCGCTAGGGCCGCGACCCCCGAGGTGGCGGACCAGATCTACAAGGTGGTGGCGCTCAGCGAGGCTAGGATGGCCTGGCAGAGCGAGCACGACCGCGCTGGCAAACGGCAGGCGCTGATCTCTACGGGCAACTTCGACGGGGGCGTCAGCACCGTCGTGGAGAAGGGGTTGGGGGGCTACAAGAAGTCCGGATCGTCGCCCTTTGTGGGCGTGCTGAAATACTCGGAAGCCTACACCAAACGTGGCCTCCACCTGATGGACACCTCCGGCCACGACGCCGAGTCAACAACGGGGATGGTAGCCGGGGGATGCCAGATCGTGCTTTTCACCACCGGTCGCGGGACCCCTACCGGGCACCCCATCGCGCCGGTTATCAAGATAACTGGCAACAGCCACAGTTACCGGAAGATGTTCGACAACATAGACATCAACACTGGGTCGGTAATCGAAGGGAGCATGACCCTCCGCCAGGCGGGGGAGGAGATCTTCCGCGAGGTGCTGGCAGTGGCTAATGGCAAGCCGACCAAGGCTGAGCTATTGGGCCACGACGAGCTGATGGCCGTCTGGCGCTCCTGGCCCGAGCACGAGAGGGCCTACGGCTGCGGCGAGTGGGGGTGAAACGACTCGTTCGTTTCACGCTCGAGATGGGATCTGATCCGACAATTTTCGCTTGACTAAGCGCTCCCAGGGACATAGAATCGTTTCTACCACCGTTGCGCAGGACGGAACGATCTATGATTCGTCGCGAAGCCGAGCTCGATGTTGTGGATGCTGTCGATAGGGCTTTGGCAATCCTGGAGTGCTTCTCCACGGACAGGCCGGAGCTGGGGATCAGCGAGATCAGTCGGGAGCTAGGGATGCACAAGAGCACCGTCTTCCGCTCCCTGACCTCGCTGGAGGCCCGAGGGCTGGTAGCTAAGGACCCGAGGACCAGGCGCTACACCGTCGGGGCGAAGATCCTCAAACCCGCGGGAGCCTATCTCAGCACCATCGACGTGCGGGAAAAGTCGAAACCATTCATGGAGGATCTGCGGGTTCAGACCAGGGAGACAGTTAGCCTCTACGTGCCCGCAGGCGACCGATGCGTCTGCATCGAGCGGCTGGAAAGCCCACTGGAGATCCGCCGGGTCATCAGGGTGGGCGACCAGGTGCCTCTCTATCTGGGTTCAGTGGGCAAGGCCACCCTGGCCTTCATGCCCGAACTCGTCCAGCGTCGAACGCTGGCCGGCCTCTCGAAGGAACCCCATATCGGGCTGCAGGCTGTGGACGCCAGTGCCCTCGAGGTCGAATTGGCACAGATCCGCGAGCGCGGCTATGCTATCAGCCACGAGGAACGTGTAGCCCAGGTGTCTTCGGTCTCAGCCCCCATATTCGACGCCTCCGGAGACGTTTCAGCTACCCTAAGCGTGTCGGGTCCATCTACCCGCTTCGATATCGATCGGGTAGGTGAGTATGCCAGTTTGGTGGTAAAGGCCACGGAGGAGATATCCAGGTTGTTAGGGTATGGGCTTCACCCCAACGGGCTGCGGAAAAAACCCTGACAAGGTAGTTATTGACATGCGTTCTAGCCGAGGCTACAATCGGCGTGTTCTGTACGACGGAACGATCCCCTTGCGATAGCTATTGGATTTCATCCAAGGAAGGAGAGACCTTTATGGAACAGGTCATGGTGATCCATGGCAACGAAGCCTGTGTCCGAGGTGCGCTAGCGGCCGGATGCAGGTTTTTTGCTGGGTACCCCATTACCCCTGCATCCGAAATAGCGGAGTTGATGGCTGAGATGCTCCCCAAACATGGTGGGATCTTCATGCAGATGGAGGATGAGATCGCCTCGATCTGCTCGTTGATAGGGGCCACCTGGGGTGGATTCAAGGCGTGCACTGCGACCTCGGGGCCAGGTTTTAGCCTGATGCAGGAGGGGGTCGGGTACGCGGTAGCGGCGGAGACCCCATGTGTGATCATCAATGTGCAAAGGGGAGGCCCATCGACGGGGCAACCGACCTCGCCTTCGCAGCAGGATATCTACCAGGCTAAATATGGCTCCCACGGGGACTATGAGGTGATAGCCTACGCCCCATCGTCGGCCCAGGAGTGCTTCGACCTCACTGTTAAAGCGTTCAACATGGCGGAGAAGTACCGGGTGCCGGTGTTCGTGATGAGCGATGAGGTGGTGGGACACACTCGAGAAAAGGTGAGAATACCTGAAAAGCTCGAGGTTTGGGAAAGGAAGAAGCCGAGCCTACCGCCGGAGGAGTATGTTCCCTTTAAAGGGGGACCGAACGGTTTGCTGGATGGAATGCCTGCCTTCAACCAGGGCTACAAGCTGCTGGTGGAGGGGCAGCTCCACGATGAGTGGGGAACTCGCGCCGGAACGTCGGTTGAAGAGAGCGCAAAGCTGGTCCGGCGGCTGTGTGATAAGGTGCTCAATCACGATGGAGAACTGCTGGACGTAGAAGGTCGCTTTCTGGATGACGCCGATGTGGTCGTGCTGGCCTACGGCAGCTCGGTCAGACCGGCGATGCAGGCGGTAAGTCAGGCCAGGGAGAAGGGGATCAAGGCGGGGTGCCTGAAGCTGCGGATCGTCTGGCCCTTCCCAGATAGCGTGATCTACAAGCTGGCCGAGCAGGTTGACCTGATCGTGGTGCCGGAGATGAACGTTGGGAAGATAGCTAGAGAGGTGGAGCGGGCAGTTCGCGGCCGGGCAGATGTGAAATCGCTGCCGAAGCTGGGCGGGTCGCTGCATACGCCCAAGGAGATCCTGGCTGGGATAGAGGGGAGGTAAGGAATGCATCCCTTAGCTGAGAAATATTTGCGCAAGAGGTCGCTGCCGCAGTTTTTCTGCCAGGGCTGTGGCGATGGGACCATCGTGGCAGCGTTGATGCGCACCATAGACGATTTGGGAATCATTGAGAAGATTGCGTTTGTCAGCGGGATCGGCTGCTCGGCGTGGATCCCAGTGTTTGTCAATGCGGATACCCTCCACTCGATGCACGGGAGAGCGGTCCCTGTGGCAACGGGGATCAAGCTGACGGACCCTAGCCGGAAAGTGATGGTATTTGCAGGCGATGGCGACTGCGTGGGTATCGGGGGGAACCACTTCATCCACGCGGCGCGCAGGAACATAGATATTACCGTCGTGATGGTGAACAACTCTATCTACGGGATGACCGGCGGCCAGACCGCCCCGACTACGCCTCATAAGGGTGTGACCAAAACAACCCCTATCGGAAACGCCGAATCCCCATTCGATGCTTGTGAGTTAGCCAGGGCAGCCGGAGCAACCTATGTGGCCCGCTGGACGACAGCCCATCCCAGGCAGATCACGACAGCGTTCAAGGAGGCGATCAACCACAAGGGGTTTGCCTTCATCGAGATACTGAGCCAGTGCCCCACACAGTCCGGTAGGCTGATCTACGGGAGCGGTGACCCGGTTGAGGCCTTCAAACGGGTGAAGGAGATGGCGGTGCCTATCGCGAAGGCGAAGACTATGTCACCAGAAGAGATGGTGGGCAAGATGGCCGTAGGCCGCCTGTACCAGGTGGAGGGCAAACCCGAGCTGTGCGACGAAGTGTACGCGCTGATGACTGCTTCCGGGGAGGGTCTCTCCTCCGAAGCCAAGATGATGGTCTCCTAATGAGTCCTGAGTCCTGTGTCCTGCGTCCTGCGTCCTGAACCCTTCAGCTTCATCTTTAGGACGCAGCACTCAGGACACAGGACTAGTGATTGAGGTGTAAAGTGGTCACGATTACTGTAGACAAAGAGTTCTGCAAGGGGTGCAGCCTTTGTATTGTGAACTGTCCCAAAGGGGTGCTGG
>JBMNNU010000321.1:0-3887 GCA_050942695.1 Chloroflexota bacterium | reverse complement strand
CAACTCAGATTCCACCTTCTTCGCTACCTCTGAAGGCATCCCGGAAGCTGCCACCTTGGCCTTCAGCTCAACGACTTCCCGGGTTATGATATCCCCTTCCCCGAGTTCATGCTGGATCGCCTTAATCTGCTCCCGAAGGAAGTACTCGCGCTGCGATTTGTCGACTTCGTTTTGAACCTGGGCGTGGATTTTGTTCTCCAGCTCCAGGACGTCAACCTCTTTTGCTAGAAGGATGCTGATTTTCTGCAGCCTGGCAACAGGATCGAGCATCTCCAGTAGCGCTTGTCGCTCCTCAAGCGGAAGGTCTATCGTCGAAGCTACCAAGTCGGCTAACCAACCCGGCTCGTCAACATTGAGAGCCGCGACGTAGGCATCGTCGGGGAGAGTATGGCTCAGCCTTACGCATTTTTCGAATAGCACCAGTACAGCCCGCATGAGAGCCTCTACGGTGTAGCCACCGGGTTCGGGGTCCAAGATCTTTTCCTCCAGAGGCGCAACCAAAGCCGAAAGATAGGGCTCATCCATCGTCAACTCCAGCACCTTCACCCGTTTCTGGCCCTGGACCAAGACGCTGGTAGTGCCCTCAGGCATCTTCAGCACCCTGCCAATAACCGCCTCGGTTCCGACTTCGTAAAGATCTTCCTTGCGAGGACGCTGAATATCGGCATTCTTTTGAGACACGATCAGGACCGTTGTTCCCTGCGCCATCGCCTCTTCGATAGCGCGGAGAGAACGATCCCTGTCAACAAACAGCGGGGTCATCATGTGTGGGAAAAGAACTGTTTCCCGGATCGGGAGAACCGGTAGTTCAGCAGATACCTTACTTGCGAGCCTTCCTGTTCGCTTTCGCGGCATTAATATCAACCTCAATATGTGTGTAGACTATTATGCCACACAGTCGGGAGGGGTTGAAGGTCTGTCTAGGAGGCGCGCTTCGATCTCGAAGGGGTTATCCCAGTAAGGATCTTTTCCATGGAGGCGTGTTATTAGCATGGATAGACAGTAGACAGGCAGGTAAAATGGTCCCCACCGCTCCTCCTGGCGAACGTGGACCATTTCGTGGCCAAGGACATCGGGTTTCGCCTGACTGGTCATGAGAACAACGTGCCCCAACGTGACGGCGCAATATCCACGGCGAGTGAGGAACCAATGAGCGAATCCCCTATTGGAGTGGCAGGTGAGTATGCTACCAGCCCTTCTGGGGATCGAGAAGGATGCTATAGCGGCCGCTATTCCCAAAAGTGTATTGGGGCTCGCCCACAGATAGCGGGCGAGCAACCTGATCGATCGAAACATCGATATCTCCAAATAAACGTTACCGAGCATCTGGGAAGGCTTTCTTTAGTATCTGTAGGAAAGCCGTTGCTGCTCGTGAAAGCCGTTTATCCTTATGGTGGACGAAGCGGATTTCCCTTACCAATTGGAGATCCGAGCAACGCATAGGTGTCAGCAAGCCTGCAGCTACCTCCAGTCGTATCGACCTGCTGGAGACAATCGAAATTCCCAAACCTGCGGCTACAGCCTGTTTCACTGCCGCCGTGCTGCCTAGCTCCATGATCGGCCTTACTCGGAGGTTTAGGCGGGAAAACTCTTCGTCTAAAAGGGTGCGCGTTCCAGAACCCTGCTCGCGCATAATAAATGGCTGAGTTTCGAGGTCCTTGGAGCAGAGTTCTTCCTTCTCCGTGAATGGATGGTCGGGTGATACTATCACCACCAGCTCATCGGTGTCGAATGGCTCCGAGTACAGAGCACTATCCAGTACAGGGCGCTCAGTTACTCCGAGGTCCAAGTGATGCAACTGCATGAGCATTCGCTCAACTTGCTGGCTGTTGTGTATCTCCAGAGTAACCTCTACCCCTGGATATTTCCTCTTGAACTTGCCCAATAGGGGTGGAAGGAGATAAGTTCCGGCCGTAGCGCTCGCTGCGATCCTCATATGGCCAGATTTCAACCCCTTGAGCTGGTTGATTTCGACTTCCAGATCATCCAAGGTATGGAAAATCTGTTTGGCGAAACTGTAGAGGGTATTTCCGGCCTCAGTGGGGTAGATCCTCTTGCCTATCTGTTCGAACAGTTCCACGCCGTAGAACCGTTCCAATTCCTGCACCTGGCGCGAAACTGCCGGTTGTGTTAGATAGAGTGCTTCGGCAGCTCGTGTGAAGCCCCTTCGCTCCACCACCTCACAGAAAACCTTCAATTGGTTCAGGTTCATCCTGAGCTCTCCTATCATGGAGTCGAGATTCGAGGAATTGGAGGTCCTGATCCCGCCCCCCAATGTCACTTAATCATAACACCGGGCTGCGGATACCGCAGCAAACAATGTCAACTTATTATAGCAGACTGGCAGAGGAGATGATTACCTATCGCTTCCTGCAAGCTGAAGATCGTCCATGAATTGCTCCATGAAGTCGGGGCGGGCCGAGAGCTCGATATAGTGCACTCGTTGGGAGATATCACTAGCTTCGTTCCGCATATCGGTGGAGAGCAGCGCCATCAGGGAGCCCTGAGCGGCCGCATTTCCGATAGCGGTGATCTTCTGGATGGGGATTTGGGGGATCAGGCCGATCGAACGGGCGCTGGCGGGATTGATGAAGCTGCCGAAGGCACCAGCCAACAATATCTCTTCGATGTCGTTCTCTTCTATGCCGAACTCTTTGAGAAGAATAGATGTTCCGGCTCTTATGGCGCCTTTCGCCAACTGAAGCTCGCGCACGTCGCGTTGGGTGAGCGTAACTTGCCGTTGGCCGTTGCGAGCAAGCAGAAACCCCTGAGTGTCGCCCACTGGAACGATCCTGTCGCTCAATACCCGATGTTGATCGGAATCCTGCCGGTTCAGCGCTTCTAGGCGGCCAGATTCGCTAATCAGGCCTACATGCCGCATCTGAGCAACGGCGTCTAGTAGACCCGAGCCACATAACCCTATTGCCGGTTTGTCGCCGATAACCTTCAGCTTGACATCATCCCCTTCTATCCAAACCCTTTCGATGGCCCCCTCAGTTGCCCTCATACCACAGGATATCCGCGCGCCCTCAAAAGCAGGCCCGGCGGCCGTCGAGCATGCGAGCAACCGATCTCTGTTGCCCAGAACGATCTCACCGTTGGTGCCTAAGTCGATCGCTAACCTGATCCCGTCCGAACGGTGCATTCTGGTAGCCAAGATTACCGCCACGGTATCGCTGCCGACGAAACCGGCGATATTGGGGAGGGTGTAAACTGCCCCCTCGGGGTGGATGGCAATCCCGATTTCGACGGGGCGAATAGAGACGGGATCTGAGAGCACCGGTTGGTAGGGAGCTTGAGCCAACGAACGAGGGTCAACTCCCAGCAGAAGGTGATTCATGCAGCTATTGCCGACTATCACGGCTTCGTAGATCTGGTTAGGGTTAACGCCCACTTTATCTGATAGAGCCGACACGGCGGAATTGATCGTAGCTACCACCGCCCTCTGAAGCGTCACGAGCCCATCAGGCTCCGTTGTGGCGTATGTGATGCGAGATATCACGTCGGAGCCATAGGTGGCCTGCCCGTTGAGCAGTGATTCGGTGCCAAGCACTCGGCCGGTCCCCAATTCCACAAGCATTACCACCACGCTGGTGGTTCCCAGATCGATGGCAATCCCGAAGCTTCTTCCGCTGGTGTCTCCCGGCTCGATGGACACCAGACGTTCACCAGCGAGCACAGCCGTTACGCTTTCGGATGATGCTGAAAGGTTAGCAGGGAGTCGCTGCAGCGTACCGAGGCTTGCAGTAAGATTCGGCACATCCGTTCCAAGCTCTCGGCGGATGCGAGTTAGGTCTGCAACTACGTCCTCGACGGTTGCCTGCGGCAAGTGGATATGGCGCTTTTGTATGTAGGGGTTTGGTTTAATCTCGGAGATAGGTACTACG
>JBMNNU010000320.1:0-3898 GCA_050942695.1 Chloroflexota bacterium | reverse complement strand
GATCTTGCTGCAGCAAGTTCGCAAACCGAGCCGTCGATCAACTCAGACGGACAAGGCGCCACCCTTGGTTTCGAGAGCGCAACCCGTTATTGATGTGGAGGCTTATTGTGTGGCCTTAGCGTTGAGGGACCCTTCCCTCCTGGATCAAGAGCCTAAGGTGAGCGCAGATGACTTCAGGAATCCGGCTTATCGGGAAATCTTCCGGAAGGTGGTAGAATGTAGACCCTTCAATTGCGACGATCTGATTGATCGGGTTAGGGAATCGTTAACAGAGACCTTGCAGGACAGTCTTTCGCAACTGCTGGAGCTTCATGCCCAGCACCCCGTACATTTCCAGGAGCACCTGGAATCGGCATACAAATCAGCAGCGGTAAACCTGCTATTGAGGAGCCTATCTTTGCGAATGAAAGAGCTTGAGGCGATGCGCTTCGAGGCAGAACCTGAAGAGGATCCAACAGAGACCACTGATCTGGTAAGAATAGAGCAAGAGATAGCCAAGGAGATTCAGCGGCTATATTTGCTGAAGGGCACATTACCGTTGCGGGCGATCCACAAGGAGGTTCGGCATGGTGGACGACGTTAGGGTGGATACCGATGTGGAGTCCTCCCTCGTCTATTCGGAGTTGGTAGCAAAGGGGCAGTCGCGAGGCTATGTTACCCCGGACGATATTTTGCAGAAAGTACCAAACCCAGAAGAGGATATTGGAATGGCGGACGACCTCGTGGCCGCATTGGACGATGCAGGAATACAAGTTACCAGTTCTCCGGCTGTGACCGATATAGAGGGGCCGCCACCATCCTGGTTAGCGGACCTTGAAGCTGAGCACGAGGTAGAGGCTGCCGTCAGGGTTGACGAGCACGAAGGACTCGAAGACCACGTGCGAATGTACCTTCGGGAGATCGGGACGGTTCCCCTCCTCAGTTGGGAAGGCGAGAAGCGGTTAGCTCGGAAGATGGAGGAGGGGACTTATCTGGAGCGGATCCGGATCGAGCGAGAGAGGGGCGATACACCTCTGGAAGAGATTGAGGTCCCCCGAGCGATGGAGCACATCAGCCGGCCGTTCGAAGAGAACGAGGCGGTGGAAGTGCTGCAGCGCATGTACGAGCGCTTCTACCAACATTTCCGCTATCTGCAGTTGGTCTTCCCTCCAAGTGATGCAACCACCGCGGGGTTGATGGAGAGCATGCAGCGGCTCGGTAACCTAGCCGATATCGATCCCGATAGGGTACAGGAGATCGCAGCGAAAGCAGAAGAGCCCAATGTGGCGGTAGCGGACAAAGCCATTTTAGAGTTATCCATACTATGCCGGATTTTGCCTGGAGACCTGCTAGAGTTGGTAGCGAAAGAGGTGAGGCGAAGTGGATCTCCGCCGCCGGTCTCTTTTGGTGCTCAATATTTTGCGCAGAATCCTCTCGAAGCCAGGCTGCGGTTGGAAGGAATCGCTGCTGAAGCTCAGCACGCTCGAGCCGCCCTTACTGAGGCCAACCTGAGACTGGTGGTGAGCGTGGCCAAGAAGTATATTGGCCGAGGAATGTCGCTCTTGGACCTGATTCAGGAAGGTAACATCGGCTTGATTAGGGCTGTAGAAAAGTTCGAGTTTCGCAAAGGTTTCAAGTTTTCCACCTACGCAACCTGGTGGATAAGACAGGCAATCACCAGAGCCATTGCCGACCAGGCTCGCACTATTCGAATCCCAGTGCACATGGTGGAAACCATCAACAAGCTGAGCCGTTTGTCGCGCCGATTGCTACAGGACCTGGGACGGGAGCCAACCTCGGAAGAAATCGGGACCAAGATGGAGATACCTGCGGAGAAGGTCCGGGAGATCCTGAAGGTGTCCCAGGAGCCGGTATCGTTAGAGACTCCTATCGGAGAAGAGGAGGACAGCCACCTGGGTGATTTCATCGAGGACCAGGCTGCTCTCGCTCCGGCAGAAGCGGCCTCTCACCAACTGCTCAAGGAGCAGGTAGACGACGTGTTGCGTTCCCTCACTCACCGTGAGCGGAGGGTGCTCCAACTTAGGTTCGGTTTGGACGATGGCCGACAACGTACCTTAGAGGAGGTAGGCCGCGAGTTTGGTGTGACTCGCGAAAGAATCAGGCAGATCGAGGCTAAGGCGTTGCGGAAGCTGCGGCACCCCAGTCGGAGCAAGAAGCTCAAAGACTACCTGGACTAAGGCCCCCCCAGCGCCCAGCCAATGTGATCAGATATGCAGGGGCGGGACTCCGTGCCCGCCCTTCCGGCAATTAGTGCCTATCAGCTTCAGTTAGGGGGAGATGAAGGTAAGGTGAAGTGGAAGGTGCTCCCTTTACCGAGTGTGCTCTCGAACCATATCTTTCCCTCGTGGGCATCTATCACACCCTTGCTGATGAATAGCCCCAACCCCATGCCCTCGTGAGAGTTGCCGGGGCCACGGTACATCCGTTCGAAAAGGCGCTCTTTAGCCTCTTCAGAGATGCCAACGCCGTTGTCGATAATGGATGTCTTCACCCATTCCTGCTCACGACGAAGCTGGATGATGATTTCAGATCCGCTTTTTGTTGCTTTAATGGCGTTTGAGAGAAGGTTGGTCAACACCTGCTCAACACGGTCCTGGTCTGCCCAAACAGTTGTATCACCATCTTCTACTAACCGGATAAGCCTGTCAGGAGCGGCAACTTGTTGCTGGGCTACAACAGTGCGAGCCAGATTGCTCAACGAAAAATTAGATGGATTAAGCTCCAATTTCCCTGCTTGTATCCTTGAGAAGTCCAATAGTTGGAATACCAACCGGCTGAACCGATTCACCTGTCGGTCCAGCACCTGCAGCATGCCCATTTCCCGCTCGCCGAACTGCGGCGCTGTTTCCTTAGTCATCCTACGAAGCAGAATCTGTATGTATCCTTTGAGCGCTGTGAGCGGGGTTCTCAATTCGTGGGCAACCATAGCTAGGAATTCGTCTTTCTGATGCTCGAACTCCTTCCGCTCCGAGATATCCTGAAGTAGAGCGACAGCGCCGATAATCGATCCCCTTTCGTCGCGGATAGGCGATGCGCTACAGAGAACGGTCAACTTCCGGTTGTCGGCGTGATGAATGGTTATCTCCTCAGGCTGAGTAGGCAATCCGGTGCGCATGCTGCGTGTCCAGGGCAATTCATCCGGGGAATATGGCCATCCGTTGGCGTAGGTTATTTGCGAGAGGGCAGCGTTGGTAATATCGCCGTGGCGCGTGTTCTCTGGAAGGCCGAGAATCCGGTTGAAAGAGCTGTTTGTGAAAGAAGGCCGTCCATTGCGGGAGTCGGTTACGATTACCCCTTGAGGTATGCTCTCAAGGATAGCCTGCAGGCGCAGGCTGGTGAAAGTCAACTGCTGGCTGGTTTGGCGAACAAGGGCGATCTTCTGGAGATGGGCGATGGCTGTGGTAATGTGCCTCCCCATCTCGTTTGCGATCTCCAGGTTATCCGCAGACGTAGCGAATAGGGGATCCGAAGAGCCGATACCTAAGATGCCAAACCTGCGGTTGTAGCGGATCAGAGGTATCAGGATCAGCGATGCGGTGCCGGATTGCTTCGCAAGCTGAGCTTGTGCTTCCGACCCCAACAGCACATCTATTGCGTTTTCTTCACCAAGCGTAAATACGGCAGGTTGATCCTGATATGCGACCTGCTGAATAGCGTTACTTTGCTGGCTGGAAAACCACTCTCCAACCATTATTCGGGTAGGGATGAGTTTTCCTGAGTCGCAATGGTGGATGCCAGCCAGACCGGGGCCGGTGCCAACTCGGTCGTATAACCATAGAGCACACCAGTCACCCAAAGCTTCAGCCACCACTCTGGCGGCTACCTGAACCAGTTCCTGAGGTGAAGCCGATGTGGCTAATGCATCGAAGATTTGAGCGAAAAAATCGCTATTCAGCCT
>JBMNNU010000319.1:0-3904 GCA_050942695.1 Chloroflexota bacterium | reverse complement strand
CCTGTGGTCGTGTATCTGTGCATGGATAGGACGCTCTCGCACTGGTCGCTCTTCGATATGGGATCGCTGGCTCAGAGCATCATGCTGGCCGCTCAGGAACGGGGTGTGGACTCGGCTCCGGCGGTCGTGCTGGCGGCCTATCCCGACCTGCTGCGGGCGGAGCTGGGTATTCCGGGTGACCTGTCCATCCTGCTGGGCGTGGCTCTCGGGTACGGCGATTCCGACCACCCCCATAATTGCTACCGCAGCTCCAGGCGCCCCCTTGAGGATGTGGCACACTTTACAGGTTTCTAGCCTGTCGCCTAACCGATCGGGGCAATTTTCTCGCGGAATCTTACCAACAAAGCCGCCGTACACGCCCATGAATGATTATAATGATCTTTAGGAACAGGGTGTTAACCACGTGGGTAAAAAACGGGTACGTACGATGCTTATCCATTACTGAGCCCGGTATAGACTCAACGAAGGACGAGGGCAGTGCGAAGAGATCTTATCATTGTAGCGGCCCTATGCCTGATCGGCGTCGCGGTGTTTTACATCAATGTATTCGTTCTGCCCGAGGTATTACTGTCTGCTGCACCCTATATCGTACCGGTGCTGCTGGCAGCTTATCTGCTTCCTCCAAATCTGACCGTCGCGATCACGGTTTTCGTTATGGCTTTGAGGTTTGCCGATGCCTGGTTGGTACCTATTCCCCCCATTTATTCGTCCTTATCCATGCTGACCATCGTCTTCGTGGGGATTCTAAGCACCGCCCTTTCCAGCAGAATTCAGCGCGAGACCGCTCTGAAAACCAATGCTGAGAGGCTGACCCGTGAAGCAGAGCGTAGAGCAATGGAGGTTTCTACGGTTATCTCGTCCACCCCTGATGCCGTGGTTTTGCTGGACCGAGATTGCCGCATTACCGATATGAACCCACCCGCTGAACGCATTTTAGCCCCTCTGGTGCGCGGGGATTATCTGCTTCCAGAGCGGATAGAGGGCTTGCTCCAATTCAAGACTCCGGAGGGAGAGTTGTTCCCGGATGACCAATTGCCACAGATCAGAGCGCTTCGAGGCGAGACCGTTCGCTGGGAAATTATGATCATCCATCAACTACCCGATAGGCTTCGCTGGGTTAGCTCGGGAGCAGCACCGCTTACATCCCCGGAAGGTGAAAATTTTGGTGCCGTCTTCGTATGCACCGATATTACCCAACTACACGAGTTGGAGGAACAGCGGGAGGATTTGATTCGCACGGTGTCCTACGATCTGCGCTCTCCTCTGACATCTGCCCTCGGCTTCGCCCAGATAATGCAGCGGTCACTCGAGGCCTCTAAGGTAGATGGCCGGCTGCGTCACAATATCGAAGCTATTATCGGGGCTTGTAGGCAAATGAACAGTATGATCAAAGATCTGGTCGACTCCACACGTTTAGAGTCCAAGCAGCTTCGACTTGATAAGCAGCCGGTTGATTTGAGGCTGTTTGTTTTCGAAATGCTCGATCGAAATTCGATGGTGCTAGATGTGAGCAGGATACGAGTTGAGATATCCGAGGATCTTCCATCTGTGAGCGCTGACAAGGATCGTCTGGAGCGCATCTTCACCAACCTGCTCAGTAACGGGCTCAAGTACTCGCCTCCTAGTTCAGAAGTGGAGGTCAGGGCGAGCCGGACTGATGGGGAAGTAACCGTATCGATTGTGGACCATGGCGCGGGTATCGCTCCCGAAGATATCCCAAAGCTGTTTCAGCGCTTCTCTAGGATCACTGGAAAATATAAACCAGAGGGATTGGGGTTAGGTCTTTACATTACCAAGCTGCTGGTGGAGGCTCACGGCGGGAGGATTTGGGTAGATAGTGAATTAGGAAAGGGGAGCAGCTTCAGCTTCACCCTGCCGATTGCGTAACCCGCTGCCATCTGCCCAGATCGGTAAAGGTGTAGCGGCGGGCTTTGTCCCAAACGATGTCAAACCGAATTGAGCGGCCGATGTAACGCTCAGAAAAAATCTAGGCTGGTTGACGCCGGTAGCGTGTGTCGTACAGATTGGGGTCGTAAGGGGCGCGGCGGTTGGGGCAAGATGGTCGCGGGCAGAGCATACAGTTCTCGTAGCTCTCGGCGGTCGCGAAGTAGATGCCCGATACCGACTTGGTGGGAACCATCAGCATACTGTCGGTGAGGCGTACATTGATCGTGTTCTCCGTGTCTCCCAGCAACCGGAAGAGCGGCCGTTGCTCCTCGATAGGCCAGTCGGTGAGTGACCCAGGTCCCATGCGAGATAGCTTTCCAGGTTGGTATCGCTTCTGAAGGAGTTCTACAACCGCCAACCTGGCGACGCGAACTGCGGCCTGGCATATCTGATCCGCCCAGTACCTTTGGAGAAGGTCGTCGAAGCTCTTCGCCCAGGCATCCAATTCCACGCCGCAGGTGGCCACGTAGGGAAACACCCTGTGGGTCTCCTGGAGATTGACGGCAAGTATACGACTGGAGAAGCGCACCCCGTCAATAACAACGAAATCATCCCCCCGGTCGTCAATATATGCGACGCCAAAGAGGGCTTTAGGGTTGCCCATCGACTCGGCTTCATGGATCATCTCTCGCGCTGTTTCCGCATAAGGGGAGTTCCGGTCCAATCGAAGCTGCTTCATCAAGGCTTCCTCCGGCAGTCGCATCCGGATATCGTTCAGAATCTCTGTTTCCATCGTACGCTCGCCCTTCTATGCGGGAATTATCCATGCGCCTTTAGGTGCACCAACTGCTCATGAAAATGGGGGAAGCGCCCCATTGTCAGGGGAATTATCCATTAAACCATGGTTTTCCAGCAAGCCGTTATTGTCTGGCGAGCAGAGTGCGGACCTGATTAACAGCCCCATCAGCATCAGAAGCTGTCGATGATGCACCAACGTCGGCTGCTAACGATGGCTCTCGGCGGAAGGCCAAGCCCCCCACGAGGATCGGGGTGTTGGGGGTAGCCGCCTTTAATTCGTCAATTGTGGCCTCAAGATCGTTCAAACGCTCTTTCGAGGAAGCCGATAGTAGGCAGACGCGCGATTGCGATTGAACTGCCATCGTGGCGATAGCCTCCGATGGGGTATCGGCTCCCAGATTGATTACATACCACCCATCCTGCCGGAGGAACTCGCTCACCATCGCGATCCCGATGTCGTGTCGTTCGTTTGGAACACAGGCGCACAATAGAGGCCCGTATTCCATTCGGATGCGGGAAGGGGTGAAGAGATCCCAGAGGGCCCCCATAAGCCATCTAACGACGGATGCTGCGAAGTGTTCCTGGGCAACGTTGGCCTTGCCGGCCTCCCAGAGGTCCCCCATCTGATAGAGGGCTGGCTGAAAAACGTCCAGAAATATAGTCCGGCCATCCAGGCCAGATGCTATCAGGCGTTCTAAGATCCGCAAGGCGGAGTCTTCGTCTCCGCGCATGACCGTATGCACAAGCTCTTGAGCAAGGATGTCGGTTTGTCGTTGTACCTGAGGCTTCATGGTGCCAATCGAGGGTAGCCGCCCGACTTAGCCGTAGCCTTTGATGAAGGAGTAGCTAGCATTATTGGTGCCTAGTTTTACACTTGAGTGCTATCTGGCACGGACGATGCGGGCTACCGGCGAATCTTTTTGACGGGAGGCGTGCAATGCAGCAGTTAGCTCGTGGAATGGGCTTTATTTCGCTGATCGCCGGCGGTCTTCTCCTGGGGTTTCCCGAGACCGCCAGGCGGTTAATCAGGGCGAGGGCTGAGTTTGCTGAGCTATCGACTAATGCGCTGCGGCTCCTTGGGGTGTGGGAACTCCTTATGGGAACCCTACTCGTCGGCGCAACGGCGAAGTCGATGGAACAGGCCAGGGTAATGGAGGAACTGCCGCCCAGGTACCAGAAGGTCGCCTGAGGAGGTCGGAGCAGATCCACGGCATTCGTG
>JBMNNU010000018.1:0-21158 GCA_050942695.1 Chloroflexota bacterium | reverse complement strand
ATCGTAGCCGGCCAAGGCGGCCTCCAGTTAGAAGGCAATCCGCGGTTCACAGCGGACTCATATCCGCCGTTCAGCTTTTTTGGTATATACCTCTCCCCTGCGATATCGACCGACCAAGCTTTCGACGCCCTGGGCATCACCTTCGAGGCATCTAAACCTCAGGGCACCGAGATAATCCTGGAGGTGCGTGTTCAATCGGGAGACAATCGGTGGTCGCCCTGGCAGGAGGTAGAGAGTTCAGGCCAGGCATTCAGCTACCAAGCGGGAGGCGTGGCTGCTCAATATAGAGCAACTCTGCTTTCAGAGAGTGAAGGGCGCTCCCCCGTTTTGGAAGAGGTTAATCTGAAGGTGGCCCCTGCTGACCCCACCGAGCCTACCACCACCTACCAAGCTCTGGCTACCAGGCCTACCGTCCGTCTATACGCGACGAGAGAGGGATTGGTAGGCCGGTTCACAGCCAACGGCCACCAAATCACCGAGAGAGATCGCTTCGTTGCGCTTCCCTCCAGAAAGGCTCTAAACAGCCGTGATGGTAAGGAGTACCAGGTGGAGATCTCTTATAACGGGCGAAAGGCCGTTGCGCCTGTGTGGGACGTGGGGCCATGGAACACGAAGGACAACTATTGGGATGCAGAGCGAGAAATTTTCAAGGATCTTCCTCGCTTTACGCCCCAGGTGAACGCTGCTTTCTTCGATAACTACAACGATGGGAAGGATCAGTACGGCCGCCTGGTGCTGTATCCTGCAGCAATCGACTTAGCCGACGGAACCTTCTGGGACGACCTCGGGATGAAGGGATCAGATTGGGTAGATGTGACCTTCCTTTGGGTGGATGCAGCAGCCCCTCCCCTGGTGCCGATGCCAAAAGTGATCCCAAAGGAAGGCCCGAAACCTCAGCCCATTTTCGGGCAAAGCACGGCGCCCACACCACCACCGGCGCCAACCCCCACCCCTACTCCGACACCTATACCCAAAACCTGGTACTTCGCCGAGGGGTCAACCAATGAGCCTTTCGACACCTGGCTGCTTCTCCAGAATCCGGACCCCGTCGCGGCTAACGCCAAGGTAACCTATATGCTTCCCGATGGGGGGCAGAAAATCAGCAACTATGCGCTGAAGCCGACGAGCAGGATGAGTATTTTCCTCAACTCCGAGGTGCCCAATAGCGAGGTATCGACGATGATCGAGTCGGATCGTTACATCCTAGCTGAGCGGGCAATGTACTTTGGGAAAGAGGGACACGCCACCGCAGGGGCCATTTCCCCCTCCCAAAGCTGGTACTTTGCTGAGGGTGGAACATCACCTCCCTTCGAAACTTGGATCCTGATTCAAAATCCCAATAAGGAACCGGCTGTCGCCAACATCACCTTCTTCAAGGAGGACGGCAGCACGATAGCCCACCAGATGTTGATACCACATGTATCCAGGGCTAGCCTCCTGGTTAACCAGATAGTGCCTGACGCTGCCGTGGCTACCCGGATCGAGGCCGACAGACCTATCGTGGCCGAGAGGGCGATCTATAAGGATAAGGGGAAAGCGGGTTCCGACTCTATCGGCGCAACCGCATTATCCAAGACCTGGTATATGGCGGAGGGGGTTACGCGACTCGGATTCGACACCTGGATTCTGATGCTGAATCCCAACGACGTGCCTGCAACGGTAACCGCTACATATATGAAAGAGGATGGCGGAACCGTTACTAAACAGTATCTGGTCCGCGAACGTTCCAGGGTAAGCGTACCTCTAAACCAGGAAGTGCCGGGGGTACGGGTAGCCACAAAGATCGAATCGGATATCCCTATTGTGGCCGAACGGTCCATCTACTTCCCTGATGGGTTGGGATCCCATAACTCGATGGGCGCGCCAGAGGCTGCCAGGCTATGGTACCTCCCGGAGGGTTCTACGGCCAAACCGTTCTCCCAGAACATCCTACTGATGAACCCCAATAGGTCTCCTGCCAACATCACAGCGCTCTTCATGAAGGAGGATGGCTCCTCTGTCGAGAAGAAGTATACCCTGAAGCCCACGAGTCGCTTGACGCTGGAGATGAACAGCATCCTCCCCGATACATCCTTCTCCACCCGGATTCAGGCCGATCAACCCGTGGTGGTAGAAAGGTCGATGTACTTCTCAGACTGGCTTGGTGGCCATAACTCCATGGGCATCCCGTGGAACCGGCCATGAAAACAGTAAGGCTGGGCGCTCAAGCCCAGCCTTACTGTTTTCGATGATGATTCCTACGCCCTTCTTATAAATAATGCGTTAAACTGTAATAAAGGGGAGCAAGTGAATCTTGCTGCCTATTCTCGTTATGTCGAGGAAGAAAACATGGATCAGAGACGTATCCTGGTGGTGGACGACGAACCAGATCTGGTTCACGCTGTCAGGCTCTACTTGGAGATGGAGGGATACCTGGTCTTCGCAGCCTCCAACGGCTACGAAGCTCTCGATAAGGTGCGGGAGAAGCTCCCGGATCTGATCGTGTTAGATGTAATGATGCCTGAAATGGACGGCTTCGAGACGTTAAGGCGGATACGTGAAGCCCATAACGCCCCTGTCATTATGCTGACGGTGCGGGGCGAGGAAGCGGACAAGGTGCAGGGACTCCAACTGGGAGCCGACGACTACGTGACCAAACCCTTCAGCCAGAGGGAGTTGCTCAGCCGCATCCAGGCGGTCTTACGTCGCGCGGAAATGCCACCGATGGTGCCCAAAACCCAGGTGGAGGTGGATTCGGAGCTGACTGTCGATTTTGCCCGGAACGAGGTAATCCTGAGGGGGAAACGAGCATCACTTACCCCGACCGAACACCGACTCCTTTATCACCTGATCAGCAATCCGGGGCGAGTTCTAACCTACGAAACGCTTCTAGCCAAGGTGTGGGGTTATGAGTATCGCGAGGAGCAGCACTACGTCAGGCTTTACGTCAACTATCTACGGCAGAAGATAGAGCCTGATCCGGCCCATCCCAAATATGTGCTCACAGAAAGAGGGCTGGGTTACCGTTTCGTCGACTTTCGAAAAACAAAGTAAGAAGCGATCCCACTCTGATCATTCAGGTGCAAAATGAGCCGGCTAAGCATTGGTGAAGCAATTCAACAGGTGGTTGGAGTATTATCTCACATCAACGATACCGAAGAGTTTCTCCGTATTGTCACGCGCACGGCGCGCCAGATGATGCTCTCCGACGAATCGTACGTGATGTTGAGAGAGGGTGGAAAGCTGGTTCTTCGAGCAGCCGAAGGCCTCCCGGAAAAGCTGCTGGGCCGCAGTTCCATAAAAATCGGGGAGGGTATCGAGGGATGGGTCGCATACCATGGTGAACCGGTAGCCATTCTAGACGCATCTCAGGAGCGACGATTCCGCGACTTGCCGGGCCGCAGGCGTCGGGTACGCGGCCTGGCTGTGGTTCCTATGAAGCTGCGAGACGACGTAGTAGGGGTTCTAGCCACCGCAGGGGTCGAGCTAGTCCCCCCCGCGGGAAGCCGCCTTACAGGTCTGGAGATCCTTGCGGGTATCGCTGCCGTCGCCATAGAAAACGATCGGCTTTTATACCAGGAACGCCAGCGAGTCCGACAATCGGAGACGCTGTTAAAGCTGGCTGGAATCAAGGATTTGGAGCTGTTTTCTTTCATACAGACTGTGGCAGATGCGATCAACTCATCCTTGAAAGTCGACGATACCGAGCTTGTGTTGCTGGACGAACGTGGGGAGCACGTCGTCTGCGTTGGGCGGCCCGGCAATTGCGGGCCAGGCCGAATATACGACGAGAAAGAAACCTCG
Source organism: Chloroflexota bacterium (assembly GCA_050942695.1). GTDB lineage: Bacteria > Chloroflexota > UBA6077 > UBA6077 > UBA6077 > JBMNNU01. The sequence goes on along the minus strand of JBMNNU010000018.1, from coordinate 17,375 downwards.
GCGCTGCTTTCCTCAAGTTGGATTACGGAAGTGCTGGATACAGGCCAACCGTTGATATGCGATGACGTGGCTGCCAACCCCAGATTGAGTCGCGAGTTCGAGGGAAGCAGGACGCGAAGTCTCCTCGCTGTTCCAATTCTGGTTGCAGGGGAGAAACGGGGAATCCTTCGAGTCGCAACCGCACAAACGGGAAGTTTTGGATCCGAGGACCTCGCCTTTCTCTCGCTCATCGCTGCTCAGGTTGGTTTGTCCGTCGAGAGAGCCGATCTAGCCTGGCGGCAGCTTGAGATCAGCCGCCAACAGGCAAAGCAGCAAGCCAGACAAGAGTTTCTGGGTATAGTCTCCCACGAACTAAAAACGCCGGTCGCTGTGTTTAAAGCCTATACAGAGTTGCTGCTACGCAAGGCAGAAATCGATCCTCAACGCGCATCCGACCTCGATGTGCTGGGAAGGATGTTAGATCAGAGCGATAGAATGCTGGCGATGATCGAACAGTTGCTCGATCTACAAAAAATCGAAACGGGGCAGCTATCCCTGGAGATTAGTCGCTTTGATCTAGCTGAGCTGGTACGGAGAGTAGCGGAAAACATGCAGTTGACCGCTGACAACCGCAAGATTTCGTTTCAGGGGGATAGCGGGCTGACCGTGCTAGCCGATAGGCGACGGATCGAGGAAGTTGTCTCCAACCTGATGGAGAATGCTATCAAGTACTCACTATCGGAGAGCCGGATCGACATTACCGTAAAGGGTATACGGCACTCTAATCACGGTCCATCTGAGGCTTTGGTATCGGTAGCCGACCAGGGAATCGGCATACCCAAACAGGATATTACACGGGTCTTCGAACGGTTCTACCAAGGGCGAGGGAAAATCCATCGAGGGCATGTTGGGCTGGGCCTCGGATTATATATCACCAAGGAAATCGTGGAGCGTCACCACGGCGATATCTGGGCTGAATCTGAGGAAGGAAAGGGATCAACCTTCCACTTCACCCTGCCGTTAGCCAGGGCGGGTACCGAGGAGTAGCATGGTGTGCTGTTTAACCCCTTACTGTTGTTCCCAGGGTAATCTTTGATCGTTGGCTCTATCCTGCAAGCCGTACGGGCCGTTTATCCAAGTCCAAGCGCCATCTGTAAAGGCGGTCCAATTGTCTGCTTTCCTCCACACCATGAGGCCTCTAGTTGTCGCCTGCAAAGAGTCGCCGTTAACCTGAACGTGCTCGTTCTCCAGGGGCAAGCCAACCTTTTCAGGTATCAAATCAGCCAGCAGCTTAAACCCAAGCCTGAATTCCGGTTGCTCCTGATGTTCCGTAGGTACCGGCTCGATATTCTCTACTTCAGAAATACTCAGTGCTTGTTGGCTTATCAAATAAATTTCGTCGGATGATTCGGTTGTCGCATGGTTTTTGTCAATCAATCTCACATACACCTTTTGCAAACCGGGCTTGCTTTCCAACCTCCAGCTTTTTTTCGGCGAATAGGGTTCCCACACTGCACCCGAAAAGCTTGGATTGTTGCTCACCATCATCGCGGTTATGTCGCCTAGACTGCCCCAGGGAGATACTGTCTCAGCACATATCGATAGCATTACATCGCAAGATCCCGTCGTAGGGGCATCTTCGTTGATGAATACCGGCAACACTTTTGGCCTACTGCCAAACTTCTGGACCCAAACCCTTGCGCCACTCGCAGCAACGGCAACACCAACCCCTGTCTCTCGGTACTTGTCGTGAAGTATGTTGTTCCGGTGACCTTCACTGGCCATCCAACCCTGTACAGCCCCCTCTGCTGTAGGAAAGCCTCTTGCCAGGTTTTCGCCAACGTAGAGCCCTCCCCATCCATAGGCCTCGTACCCAGCACTTTGAGCGCGCTCCACCGGCGTAGTACCTTCCGGAGAGTGGTGAGAAAAAAAGTTACGAGAAGCCATATCCTGAGCATACGCTGTAGCCGCGGCTGCCAATTGTTCGTTCCATTTCAAGGGAAGAAGTCCGGCCTTTAATCGCTCCTGGTTGACCAGATCCACTACTTGCTGAGTTAGAGATTGATCATCCGAGGCTGATGCCGGCTGAACTCCAAAGACGACCAGACTGATTACACCGACCAGAATCAGGAAAAATGCTGCTACAGTGCGCAGAGATTGCTTCATCGCAGTCACCTAGATCGAAAAATTGTGGTGCCATGTAACTATATTTATCGGCAACAATCGCCAGCTTCTGTAGGGGCCACAGCCGCGCAATCTTACAGAGCAAACCTGCTATGGGTTCGCACAAGCGGGTCTAGAAACTGTTGCTTGGATTTCAGCCGCACGGCTAACAGCTACAGCTACACGAGAAATATTCGTCAGATGCGCCACCGGATGTTAATAGGAAAAAATGGGGGTTGAAGTGGTTCGATGCTTTTCAACCGATATCGCCGATAACAGGGGATTGGCCGAAAGGATGGCACGAACAGCATTCAAAGGTAACAACGCTAATTATTATTGGGTTGTCACAATGACACCATCGTTGGAACAACCATAAGATACTGGCATGGTATGATCTAAGTTGGTATAATTCTTGCGTGGTATACTTACGTCAGCGAGAGACCTCGCGAACAACACACTTGTTGCTTCGCCTCGCCGTATGACCATCAACGACTCAAGAGCTGTCAAGAACCTCGGTTGGTCCGCAATTCTGAAGGCACATATCACGTGGTTTCGATAATGGCTGCCTGTGGGCACAATCGAAGTGGGCAGGTAGAGGCATCGCCAATAGTGGTATCCCGCATAACAAACCCCGTCGCGCTTTGATGAAACATACCTGCCTGTGTTGCGGCTTTTGAAGCCGTGGCTGACTGCGTCATTGCGAAAAGGCGAGCAGAAAGGATCATCAATGGAGAAGGTCACCCTTACCGTTATCAAAGCAGACGTCGGTGGGTTCGTTGGGCACTCATCGGTTCACCAAAAGCTGTTGGAGCGGGCGGAGGATACTCTTTCGCGGGTTGACAATCGCAACCTGCTCATTGACTACCATATCACCCACGTAGGCGATGACATCAATCTCATAATGACCCACGAGCGAGGTACCGACTGCAAAGAGATCCATCAACTAGCCTGGGATACCTTTGTGGCATGCACCGGTGTTGCTAAGGAGTTGAAGCTGTATGGCGCCGGCCAGGACCTGTTGGCCGATGCGTTTTCCGGTAACATCAAGGGGCTAGGCCCCGGCTGCGCGGAGATGGAGTTCGTAGAGCGGGGAAGCGAGCCGGTAATAGTCTTCATGGCCGACAAGACTGAGCCCGGCGCCTGGAACTACCCGCAGTTCAAGATGTTCGCGGACCCCTTCAACACTGCGGGTTTGGTGATCGACCCCAAGATGCACGCCGGATTCCGGTTCGACGTGCTGGATCTTATAGAGAACAAAATGGTCACATTCTCCTGCCCGGAGGAGATGTACGATCTGTTGGTTTTCATAGGTGCACCAGGCCGCTTCTGTATCAAAAACGTCTTCTCTAAGACACTCAACGAGATAGCGGCCACATCATCAACACAGCGCTTGAACCTGATGGCAGGCCGCTATATCGGTAAAGATGATCCGGTGCTGATCGTTCGATGCCAGAGCGGTATGCCGGCGGTAGGCGAGGTGCTGGAACCCTTTGCCAATCCCCATCTGGTATCCGGGTGGATGCGCGGCTCGCACTGTGGCCCGTTGATGCCGGTAGGAATGAATAATTGCGCACCTACTAGGTTCGATGGACCTCCCAGGGTGATGGCACTCGGCTTCCAACTCTCAGGCGGCAAGCTGATTGGTCCTCAAGATTTCTTCGCCGACGTCGCTTACGATGAAGCCCGACGCAAAGCCAACAAAATCGCTAATTATATGCGATCGCTTGGCCCCTTCGAGCCTCAGCGACTCCACCTAGATGAGATGGAGTACACCACCATGCCCGACGTGATGAAACGGCTGAAGGAGCGCTTTATCCCCTTCAACTAAAACTTTTCGTCGTTCCCCAACGATACCTCAGAGCCTGTGGGGGATGTCTCCCCCACAGGCTCTGATAATCTTATGCCTTTTGCGCCATTTCGCGATCCAAAGAGCTATAGTAGAATGGCTGCATCAAAAGGCCCAAACAACACTGTTATGTAGATCGGGGCCGGCGCGGCGGCCGGTCTTAACACCATCGATGTAGGGGGAGGCGGTTCTGCACTCCTGCTTCTACAGTGTAGGGGCTGGCACGGTGGCCAGCCCGGTTCCATGTATGGAGGTCTACAATGGCGGATGAGAAAAACCTCTCTTCATCGTCCAAGCTCTCAACGGGCGAATCGCTCTCGTTAACCGAGCAGTTGGCCGAGTTCCTGGTGTCCACCCGCAGTCGTGATATCCCTCGAAAGGTTATCGAGGACAGCAAGTACTTCCTGCTCGACTGGTTGGGCTCAGCTATCGCTGGCACAAAAACCAAACAGGGGGCGATTATCATCTCCCACGCTGCTGAGCAGAAAGGCATTCACTCCACTGTCATCGGATCAGGGGAGCGAAGCAACACGCAATCCGCATCCTTCGCTAACGGCGCCCTCTCACACATCACCGAGACCGACGATGTCCATCGAGGGGCCGCGCTCCATCCCGGCGTGGTGGTAATACCGGCGGCTCTGGCAGTGGCGGAGAGGGTAGGGTGCAGCGGTATCGATTTCCTCACTGCTATCGCGCTCGGCTATGAGACAGTGATCCGCATCGGGGAGTCTGTTGGCAACAGCCATTATTACTACTGGCATAATACATCTACCTGCGGGACCTTCGGAGCTACTGCAGCGGCAGGTTGGTTGCTGGGTCTCTCAAGTCAACAGATGGCTTGGGCGTTAGGTAATGCAGGTTCCCTATCTTCTGGGTTGTGGCAGTTCAACGAAGACGGTGCGATGGCGAAACACCTCCACGCCGGCCACGCTGCATCCTCTGGCGTGCTTGCCGCCGAACTGGCCGCTCGGGACTTCACAGGCACGCGATTTATCCTAGAGGGTAAACGGGGGCTGTACGCGGCCACTTCTAACGACCCCAAACCCCACCTGGTCACTGCGGGGCTGGCTCCAAACATGGAGAGATACAAGATCTCCGAGTGTGTTATCAAGCCGTTCCCATCTTGCCGGCACACCCACGCTCCTATCGACCTAGCTCTTGAATTACGCAAGAGAAGTGGCTTATCGCCTGACCAGGTGGAGAGGATCGACGTAGATACATACCAGGCTGCTATCGATCTCACAGATAACGACAACCCAACCCACGAGTTCGCGGCTAAATTCTCCACCCAGTACTGCTTGAGCGCAGCCTTCACCCTTGGTAGGCTGTCGCTGTCGGATTTCGACGCCAACATGCGATCAGACCCCACCATCCGCAGACTGATGGCGAAAATTAAGCTACGAATCGATCCAGAGATCCAGAGGCGATACCCCGAGGAGTGGCCTTGCAGAGTGACTATCACACCCATTTCCGGTGAAAAAATCAAAGCGTTCACAGCATCGCCGAAAGGAGACCCGGAGAACCCTCTGAGTCTCGAAGAGCTTCAGGGTAAGTTCCGCTCCATGGTTGTAGGCACCCTCTATCAGGCGAAAGCCGAGAGCCTCATCCAGGCCGTAGCTAACCTTGATCTCGCCGACGGTGTTCGAGTACTTTTCGTATAATCAATCGGTTATGGGTCCATCCATCATCAACAGCTTGGGCAAAGATGCCCAAAAAGCAGGAGTGGCTTATGCAAACGTTCGATATCGTGATCGTGGGCGCCGGGCTGGCAGGACTTCGGGCCGCCGTAGAGACAAGCTCAAAGGCGCAGGTAGCGGTGATTTCCAAGGTTTACCCCACCAGGTCTCATAGCGGCGGCGCTCAGGGTGGTATTAATGCCCCCATCGGCGAAGACGACAGCATCGACAACCACGTCTTCGACACGGTTAAGGGAACGGATTACCTGGGTGATCAGGATGCCATCGAAGTGCTGGTATCTGAAGCACCGGCTGCGATCTATGAGTTCGAGCGATGGGGCATACTCTTCGATCGTAGACCCGACGGCAAGATCGCCCAACGCTCCCTGGGAGGTGCCGGTTTCCCGCGTGCCTGCTTCGCAGCCGACCTCACCGGCCATGCAATGCTTCATACCCTCTTCGAGCAGGCTTTGAGACAAAACATCAAGGTTTATTCCGAATGGTATCTAATAGATTTGATAGTAGAGGATGGCCGCTGCCAGGGGGTGGTTGCACTGGACTTCCAGACAGGCAGGCTGGAGCAGTTCCGCGCTAAAGCCGTGATTCTCGCCACGGGCGGCTACGGTCGATCGTTCCGAAAGACCACCAACGGCATCATCAACACCGGCGACGGGATGGCCGTGGCATACCGCAACGGCGCCATTCTTTCGGACATGGAGTTCGTTCAGTTCCACCCTACTACCCTCTATGGAACCAATATACTGATCTCCGAGGCAGCTAGGGGTGAGGGCGGTTACCTTATCAACAACAAGGGCGAGCGCTTCATGGCCCGCTACGCCCCGAAATTCATGGAGCTAGCGCCGAGGGATATGGTTTCCCGCTGCATCATGACGGAGATCAAGCAGGGGCGAGGATTCGAAAACGAGTATGTATTACTGGATCTGCGGCACCTTGGCGAAGAGGTGATCCGTGAGCGGCTCCCTCAGGTCCATGAGTTGGCCCTTCGCTACAACGGCGTCGACGCTGTACGCGAGCCGATTCCGGTACAGCCGGGCCAGCACTACAGTATGGGCGGCATACGCTGCAGCGTCTGGGGAGAGACCAACATCCAAAATCTGCTGGTGGCGGGAGAGTGCTCCAACGTAAGCGTGCAGGGCGCGAACCGCTTGGGCGGAAACTCTCTCTTGGAGACGGTAGTGTTCGGGAAAAGAGCGGGACAGAGAGCTATCGAAATCGCCCAGGATACCGACTATCCAAAGGTCGACGACTCTGCCCTGAAGCGTGTTCAAACCCGGATCGAATCCATCATGACCGGCAGGAATGGCGACAATCCATCCCTGTTCAGTAGAAAGCTACGAGATATCATGACCGATAAAGTGGGAGTATTCCGTGAAGGGGGTGAGCTGCAGGAGGCCGTCGGCGAGCTGATGGAGCTCAAAGAGTCCTATCCGCAGATCCGATTGGATCCAAAACCTCTCGCCTACAACTATGAGTTCGCAGAGCATCTGGAGCTGGGCTTCCTGTTGGATCTTTGCGAGGTAATAACCAAAGGGGCGCTGCGTCGTACCGAAAGCCGGGGAGCTCACTATCGAACGGATTACCCTACCCGGGATGACGTCAATTGGCTGGTCCATACATTTGCGACCTGGGCCCCAGATGGGCCAGTGCTCACCAACGGCCCTGTAACCATTACCAAATACCCGCCTGCAGCACGAGGCTACTGAGATATGGGGACGCGGAGACTGTGACGCGGAGAGGGGGGACGGGGGACGGACCCCACCCCCTGCCCCTCCCCCACAGGGAGAGGGGAGAGGGAGAGATAGAAATGCTCCCTCTCTCTGAGGGAGAGGGTCGGGGTGAGGGGGAGATTACTGCCAACCAAGAGCCCCCTCACCCGTGACGCTGTGCTCACCCGCGTCACGCCTCCCCCACTATTGTGGGAGATGGTACTCAGCACCCAGAACTCAGAACCCTGAACAGGACTCAGGACTCAGGACTCAGCACTATGATAGAGGAGACGGTTAGATTGATTGAGGTGAAGGTCACCATAACCAGATACGACCCGAGTAACGATCAGAAACCCTACCCCCAGAGCTTCGCAATAAATGTCAGAGAAAACCAGACGGTGCTCGACGTACTGCTTGACCTGGCAGCCGAGCACGATCCATCCATCGCCTTTCGAAGGGCGTGTCGCAGCGGGATCTGCGGGGCTTGCGCGGTGACGATAAATGGAACCCCCAAGCTGGCGTGCGAAACACTAGTGTCCAATGCAGTGGAGAATGGTGAGATCCGGATCGGACCTCTGCCCCACTTTAGGGTGCTGAAGGACCTCGTGGTGGACATGGATCTCTTCCTGGAAAGCCTGCGCGGCGTGGTGCCATGGCTCGTACTGGACCCCCACTACGATGGGAAGATGGAGCAGTCCGATCTGCTCAAAGTGGTGAAATCCAGCGAATGCATCTTGTGCGGCATTTGCCAGGCCGACGATTCGGTAAAAGAGGGTGATCCTAGGGCGCAGTTGAACCCCGCCGCAGCAGTCAAAGCTTATCGCTATGCTTTCGACCCGAGGGACGTGTTGGGGCCGGAGCGGGCAAAGCTGGCGCGCGACCTAGGGCTCCTAGACCGGCCCCTGGAAGCCGCTGGAAAAATGGGTTGTCCGAAAGAGATTGATTTTACGGGCCAGATCGTCCCTGAGCTAAAGCGCGCACTGCGGGGGTGAGTCGACGGGGAGACGGGGAGAGCAGACATCTCTCTCCAGTGAGCTCCTTCTCCCTGGAGTTAAACCCTCTCCCATAGGGAGAGATAGAAAAACTCCCTATCTCAGCGGTGGGAGAGGGAGTATCAATCTCCCCTCTCCCTGTGAGGGGAGGGGCAGGGGGTGGGGTCCGCCCCCGCGTCTCCTTGCCACCCCGTGCCCCTGTCCTCACGCCTCCCCGTTTCAGTAGAGCGCCGAGTACTGGCCCCCATCTACCTGGATAACAGTGCCGGTGACGAAGCTGGCTCGCTCTGATGCTAGGAACACAACTACGTTGGCCAGCTCTTCTGGCTGGCCAACCCGCCCCAACGGGATCTTCGCAGCTCGCCGCTTCAGAACCTCTTCCTCGGATATCCCCAGCCTTCGAGCGTTCGCCTTCGTCACCTCGACGACCCGGTCGGTGAGAGTAAAGCCGGGACAGACGCTGTTTACCAGGATGCCGTCCTTGGCCAGCTCATTGGCCATACTCTTAGCTAGCCCTAAGACTCCAGGGCGAGCCACATTCGACAGGATCAGCCCTTCCAGAGGTTGCTTGGCTGACAACGAGACGATGTTGACTATTCTCCCCCATTTTTGCTGCAGCATGTGGGGCACCACGGCTTTGCTCAGCCTGACCGCGCTCATCAGATTCAGCTCCAGAGCGTTGAGAAAGTCCTCGGGGGACGATTCGACGAAGGTAGTGCTGGGCGGCCCGCCTGCGTTGTTTACAAGGATGTCGATCCGCCCGAATCGCTTAATCGTCTCATCCACTAGCCTTTCTACATCCGCCGGTTTGGAAACATCGGCAACCGTCGATAGCACATCCACTCCGGTCTCCCGCCGTATCTCATCGGCCGTAGCGTTCAGCACCGCCTCCCCTCGAGAGCAGATGGACAGCTTAACGCCCTCTCTAGCCAGCCCCATAGCCACCGCTTTACCCAGCCCTTTGCTAGCGGCCGCAACTACTGCAACCCTGTCTTTGATCCCTAGATCCATACTACCTCCACTCTTTGTAAGATTTCGCCTCTTCTAACTACCTATCTTCCATCAACCGCATCAAAACAATCAAGTTTTGATAATCAGCCTATCGCAGAAGCACCATCATGAGACGAGCATCATAGATGCAGAGCAAGAAACAGGCAAAGCAGTGTTGGAAAAGTCCAGAGGGCAATGGCGCGTAGTTTGCTTGACACCCAATCCAGCTTACGTCGAGAACCTTTGACCTGGAGTTAGAAAACAGGTAGTCGCTGGATGGATAACTCTACCCTACTAGTCAATTTGGTATTTGGGCTTGCCGCAGCTAGCGTTGGCGCATTTCTCGCCGTCCGCTTGGGCCAGTCCGTTACGCTGGGGTATATTCTGGCTGGGATCGCCATCGGCCCCTTTAGCCCTGGTTTTGTGGGGGACATCGAAGCAGTTCAAGGCTTGGCGGACATCGGAATCATATTTCTTATGTTCAGCATCGGCGTCCAGCTATCCTTCCGCGAGCTAATGAGAGTGGGCAAGGTCGCTATCGTGGGAGCAAATCTCCAGGTCCTTGCTACCATTTTGGTCGGTTACCTCGTGGGTATTGCTCTCGGCTTTGGTCCACTCGAGGCATTAATCTTTGGAGCTGTGATCTCCAACTCATCCAGCACAGTGCTGACCAAAATCTTGAGCGACCGAGGGGAGTTGGGCTCTCTTCACAGCCACATCTCTTTAGGATGGTCTTCGATCCAAGACCTGGGCACCGTCGTGTTAGTTGTCGTATTCACCGCGCTCGCTGAAGGTACCAGCGGTTTATGGACAGATCTTCTTTGGGTGGCAGGTAGAGCTTTGCTCTTCATCATCATCCTCGTGCCGGTTGGGCTGATAGCGCTACCATGGCTCTTCGATCTCATCGCTTCGTTCAGGAACCGCGAGCTGTTTATTCTGACGGTAGCAACGGTCGCTCTGAGCGCAGCCTATTTAGCCACTTTCTTTGGATTATCGATAGCGTTAGGGGCATTTGTTGCGGGCGTCACTGTGGGGGAATCAGACCTTTCCCTCCAAATCCTTGGCGAGATGATGCCTCTGCGAGACGTGTTTGCAGGCCTCTTTTTCGTATCAGTCGGAATGCTCGTCAACCCTGTCTTTGTCGCACAGAACTTTGCTCTGGTCCTATTGACTATCGGACTGATCGTCCTCGGTAAGGGCGCGATATCGGTATTCATCGCAATCATCTTCGGTTACCCAGCCCACACTGCGCTGTTGGTTGGGGTGGCTCTCGCGCAATGCGCGGAGTTCTCATTCCTCTTAGCTAGAGTTGGAAGTGATTTAGGAGCGGTAACACCCGCAGTTTTCAATCTAATGATGGCCGGAGTAGCGGGTAGTATGGTTCTATCGCCCTTACTACACCAGATATCATCTCCTCTTGCCCGATGGCTGGATACCCACCGAATATTATCAGCACCGGAAATCGATCCACGTTTCATCCAAAGGCAGCGGGAGGCGATGATGCGGGAACATGCCGTTGTCTGCGGGTACGGGCGAGTAGGGAGAATTGTCGTCGGAGCCTTACACCAGCAGGGATTGCCTCTCATAGTGATTGACCAAGATCAAAAAGCGGTAAAAGAGTTGCGAGAGCACCGAATAGCAGCGCTTCTCGGCAATGCGGCAAACCCGGTGCTGTTGGAGAATGCTGCGCTGGAAAGGGCTCGGGTGCTGGTCATCGCTACCCCCGACGCCCTTACCGCCCGGCAGATTACCGACTACGCTAGAGTCGCTAATCCGAACCTGGATATCGTCGTTCGTACCCATAGTTGGGAAGAGCGAGATTTCTTGCTGCGGCGCGGGATCGGGGAAGTAGTAATGGGGGAGTTGGAATTGGCGCTGGAGATGACCCTCCATACCTTGCGCCGCTTCGGAGTGAGCGCAATTGAGGCTCAGACTATCGTACAGTGGTGGCGGGATAGGATCGAGAGAACACAGTCGAGGGATATTGAAGAGCTATCCGCTTAGTATTATCTCAAAAAAGGGGGGGCGGATCACATGATCCGTCCCCCCTTTTGTAACAGCCCGACGCTTGGCTAGAGCTTTAACGCGCTCTCGGCCATCTCCGCAACGCGGCGAAGCCTGATCTCGCGATCCGCTACGAAGCGCTCGATCCCCTTCAGTATCCACTCGGGGGATAAATGCGCCTCAGCGACAACTTCATCTACAGAGCCGCCGGTCCTCCAGCGATTGTCCCAATCGGAGGACATGCTGTACTCCTCTGCTACCTTCACCACTATCCAGTCCGACATCAGCCGCAGCGCCCTGTTGGTGACGCACATCGAGTCGACCAGGTCTGACTGGGAGAGGATTCGATCCCGGTAGCTGGCAGGTTGGAGCCGGAACAGATCGGGGCTAATGGCCGCGACGATCTTAACGTTCAGCCCGGCCTTGTCTAACTCTGGGAGCAGCTTCACGATATTGTTCGTTGTGCTGGTTCCCTGGACGATCACTGTGCCCATCCGTTTTTGCCCTGGCTTGTAGTCCCGGATCAGATAAGCGCCCTTCGCCGCTGCGAAATGGGAGTCAATGCCAAGAGCAGCTCGATCAGGGATCTCCACAGGGGGTCGCGTTAGATGGAGGGCTACTATCGGGACGTCTTGCTTGAGAGCGGCCCCGATAACCACCGGCACCTCGTTGTGCTCCCAGGGATGGACGTCGATAACCTGCCCTTTGGGGAACAGTTGGGTAACGCCTGGGGAGAATATCCCGAAGTGAGTCCGAGAGTCTTCAGCCGTCTCCGGGCCTGAGTGGCCTACCACCCACAGTATCTTGCCCAGCTTGAAGTCGCAGTCCTGGGCCATCTGGCTGTACAGCCTCATCAGTCCGTAGTGGAGATATACGAAGGCTCCGTAGGTGGATGTGGTTCCGTAGAAACCCTGGAACTCGCTGTAGGGATCTTCCGCAAAGTTAACGGAGGCAAGGCCTGCCATGAGGCCGGCGTTCGTGAACTCTGTGATCTCAGTTGGGAGAAGGGATCCTTCGGGGTTGCTGTGGCGGCAGTAAACCCCCCAGCCCGGAATGTCGCCCCACTTTTGGGCAAAGCCGTTGATATTGGTTGATGCAGCAAGATCTGCTGAGCAGGCTATAAAGAGCGGGCGCCCGTAGTTCTCGCGGCCGAAGGCGTTGACCCACGCCCCCCACTTTGCCAACCCCGCCCGGTTGGGCTGTTTTTCGCCGGGCTTTGCGAACATTTCTTGTGGATAGTTTTCGTAGTCGTAAATCCGCTCGTCCTTCCATGGATTGCGGCTGGTATCCAGCCGGAAGGATGGGATCTCTTTGGGAACGCTCTCGCCCAGCTCGACCAGTCGGTCGGCCAGGTAATCCACTAGCTCCTGGTCGGATTTGAGAACGCTGATGGCTACTTCCAAATTGGCCCGGTACTGCTCTTTTAGCGCAGCAGGATCCTTCGGAGCAGGCTCGTTGAAGCCGATAAATTTGACTCCGTACTTCTCGGCAAAGGCTCCGGCATTCCGCCAGAATATTTCGCCGTTCATCGGAAGCGGGGCACCGTGCGATTTGTTATCGTACACGCCGTAGCCGCGGCCTTTGCGGGTCTTAAACCACGCAGCACTAGGCACCTTCTCTGGATTTGGCCCGAAAACCAGATCCATCAGGGTTTTAGTCACGGTATCCCACTCGGAACCCTGCTCTGTCCCTACTACACGCCAGCCACAGGAGCCGAACCAGGTAGCAGGGGTGCCGGGAATGACCTCGCTACAGGGAGTGTCATCGATACCGTAGTTGTTCCAATCCACCAGGAAGTGGAGGTTATCCAGGCCGAAGGCCCAGGCGGCGTTTCGGGTCTCGTGAACACCACCGGGAGTGAGCCCTCCCTCACCTTCAAAGGCAAATACCTTGACACCCTCAGCGCCTGCTTGCTTTAGCGCCATCGCCTGGCCTGCTGAAGCAGGAGTCCCATGGCCGGAGGGGCCGGTGTTGAATTTTAGTATCAGGGTTTTCCCCTCCATTTCGGCGTGTCCGGACAATCCACCGTTTCGCCTAAAGCCTAGCAGGTCCTCCCAGGTCAGCATCCGCTCTTCAGCATTCGGAACCAAGTAGCGTTGGTCGCCTGTCTGAGCATATTTGATGCGTAGGGCCTCATTGAAAACGGCCAACGTCGCGTAAGCAAGGGGGATTGTATGCCCGCCCACCAACACAAAGCGGTCCCCAAACCGCTTTTCAGGATGGCGGATATCCCATCGGGATACTCCCGATAGCATTGTTGCTAACAGCATGTGAGCCTTCGAGCGGCTGCCACCGGGGTGGCCGCTTTGTCGATAGTTGAACATTATGTCCATCAACTGATCGACAACGTCCTTGATCTTTTCCCAATAAGGGAAGTTCGCGATTTGCTCCTGGTAGCGAAGCTCTACCCTAGACTCCGCCTCGTCAGACATTCCCTTCTCCTTATACTTGTGCTGAGTATCTATTGGTTTTTTTAGTCCTGAGTCCTAAGGACCGTTCTGGGTTCTGAGTGCTGGGTTCTGAGACTGTTCTCTCTCTGTGGGTGCCTCAAACTCCCGCGTCCCCGCGTCCTCAGAGTCTAGCCCAGGCTTCTTTGAACACACGCCGGCAATTGGCTAACAGTAGTTCGGGTGACTGCCCCGGCTGGGGTTTCACTTCGAAGGTCATCCATGGCATCCCCGTAGGCAGCCCCTTCTTCTCGAAGTAGCCAATTTCCTGGAGAGCTGTGAGGAATTCAACCAGCTCCGCTACATCGGCCACTCCGCCTTGAACACCGAAAGCGGGATGGGAGTCGCCATAGGCCGGGTGCTTTGGATCGTCTTTGATGCAACTCCCTAGATGGACGTGTACAAGATACTCGCTAGTGGTCCTTAAGGCTTCTTTGTACCCCTCTCCAATCAACGGTAGGTGGCCCATGTCGATGGTGAGGCCGAAGTTGGCTTGCTCAGCCCTAACCTTCGCGGCTACTTTGACAGCGAGATCGCTCGGACCCAGAACGCTTCGCTTGTCCACGGCTCGATCGAAGGTCTCCAACAGCACCCAAACCGAGGCACCCGTTGCCTTGTTCTCAGCATAGCGGCAAAGCTCGACAAGAGATCGAGTTATCTGATCGGCAGCCTTCTCTTCCAATTCCGGTCCGGGATAGTTGCCGGCTCCATCCAGCACCTCAACTATCGGCGCTCCTAGGAAGTATGCGTCGTCTATGCTCTTTTTCAAAGCATCTACGGCTGCAACCCGGACTCCCTCATCAAGGCTGGCCAGGTTCAGCTTGCCGCCCAGCACCACTGGCGCAGCGCTAATGCCGATAGCAACGTGGGCATCCGCTGCCATCGCCTTCACGGCCTTCATCGTATCATCGTCCATCCGGCCTACCACAAGGACACCAAAGAGATCATCCTGTAGAATTTGCCGGGCTGTTTCAACTGTTCTGGAGCTGTTGCCCCCAGCGTCGGGGAACATCATCCCCTGAATGACCCCTAGTTTGAGGTGCTTCCTCCACGAGTCTTTCATGGCGCTACTCCCAATAAAAGCTGTCAGCAGTCAGCTTACAGCAGTTAGTATAAAATCTCGACAATCAACCAAAGAAGCCATCATCTCATCTCATCAGGAATCAACGATGTGGAAGCTTTAGAGCCAAAGGGCTGAGCGCAAATCGCTGATAGCTTAACGCCGACTGCTGATCGCTGATCGCTGATCTCTGATTGCTACACTGCACCTGATACTAGCACGCTTTACCCAACAGCTTCAAGCATAACCCCTGTGCTATAATCTGCCAACCCTACGGTCAACTGATTTCCGTCATCCAGTCCGTATTAATGGGTAACCAAAGGAGCTTCCCCATGTCTTTTATTCGTTTTTTGGGTGCTGCCGGCACCGTAACCGGCGCCAAATTCCTCGTATCGACGGACAAGGCTCAGGTCATGGTGGACTGCGGTCTCTTCCAGGGGCTAAAAGAGCTGCGCCTCATGAACTGGGACTCCCCCAAATTCGACATCGAAACCGTTGATGCCATCGTTCTCACCCATGCCCACCTGGATCACACCGGATATATCCCCCGGCTGGTCAAGCAAGGGTACACAGGGCCGATATACGCTACTGAACCAACTATAGATCTGTGTGGTCTCCTCCTTCCAGACTCCGGCCATCTACAAGAGGAGCAAGCGGAGCATGCTAATAGATATGGTTATTCCAAGCACTCACCCGCGCTGCCGCTTTACACTGCAGCCGAGGCGGTTGAGAGTTTAAAACAGTTCAAGCCTTGCAGTTTTAATAAGATAACGAATATTGCGCCGGGCATCTCCGTTCGTCTCGTAAACGCAGGTCACATCCTAGGTTCGGCTATTGTGGAGATGTGGGTCAAAGACCAAGAGGGGGAGATCAAGCTGGTCTTCTCGGGTGATCTAGGGCGATACGGGGAACCGTTGTTGGCGGACCCGATTCCGATAGCTGAAACCGATTACCTACTCGTGGAATCCACCTACGGAAACCGGGTGCACGAAGATAATCACCCAGAGCGCAAACTAGCGCAGATGGTGATTAACGCCTACGAAACTGGAGGGTGCCTGTTGATTCCCGCGTTCTCCGTAGGTCGAACCCAAAAGATCCTTCATAAGCTGCACCTTCTGGAGCAGACGGGGCAGATACCGGTTTTACCAGTTTTCGTGGACAGCCCAATGGCTATTGATGCCACATCTATCTTCATCTCTCACCCTGAAGCCCACCGGGTCGAGCTGCGCCAGCTTGCAGAGGAGGGGAAGAACCCTCTCCGTTTGCAAAAGCTCGAGTTCGTGCGCTCGCCCGAGGGTTCAGAAGCCCTCGACGAGCGAAAGGGAGCAATGGTTTTGATCTCAGCCAGCGGAATGGCCACGGGGGGGCGCATCCTACACCACCTGGACGCATACTTACCGGACCCCAAGGCTACTGTGCTGATTGTTGGCTACCAAGCTGCAGGCACGCGCGGCCGGTCTCTACTAGATGGGGCAAAGGAGCTGAAGCTGTTGGGCAAGATGGTACCGGTAAGAGCCAAAATCGAGCAGATAGACGGGTTCTCGGCACACGCCGACCGCAACGAGATCCTGCGATGGCTTTCCGGTTTCCAAAAAGCGCCCACGACCACTTTCCTGGTGCATGGGGAGAAGAGTTCGTCTGAAGCACTGGCCGAGACAATAGCGACAGAGTTGGGATGGCACACAAAGGTCCCTGCGTTGTACGAGGAGTTCCCGATCGAGGCTGTCAGGTAACTATTGAATGTAGATCTCCAGGATCGCCAATACAATGACCAGAACGATAACCGACACGGCAAATACCCCGATGGCAATTAGACCGGCCTTTCGGGAGATCGTTTTATTGGCCTTTTCCTTATCAGCCTGCTCGTTTGTCGTCCTATCGATAGGCCGTTGGAACAACCCTGTGTATAGTTGCGCGCCGCACTTGCGGCATATCAGGCTGCCCTCGGTTTCGATGGTGAGACACTTAGGACAGATCACACTGACGCCCCTTCTCAGAGCGCGCTAACACTCTTAACCCATTCCAACTGTGTTGCTCTGGGAATTGGTTCATCAATATGATGGGGCATCGAAAGCGAAAGTGCAAGCCCCCAAAAAAAGGGGGAGCCGGAGAAGTTGTACCACTCCTTCGGCATCCCCTTCGATCGATCAGTTTGCTCCAGCCAATGTTACTCGGTCACCGTTGCTCAATACTGTTGTTCGCGCCGCAGGGCTCCCGTTGATCAGCGCCATCTGCACATCCCCGGAAGCTATCGACAGGTGGCCCATAAGGTGCTCCACCGTCGCTCCCCACGGAAGATGAACATTCACGCGTCTTTGCAGCAAGCCTTCGCCGGCCAGTGCGCCTCGCAACGTTACCTGGACCTGCACGACATCACCTCCAGCTATGGTGCCTTTGGCAAATAAGTGCAGTAGCCCGGCAAGATGCGGGCCACCTGCCCATTTCAGAGGGATGGTTCACACAAACAGCCAGATCTGTAGCGTCGGGCCTT
>JBMNNU010000318.1:0-3926 GCA_050942695.1 Chloroflexota bacterium | reverse complement strand
AGCAACGAAGCCCTGCTGAAGGAGTTGGCAGCGGCCACCGGGGGGCGGGCACTATCTGAACCATCGGAGGCTTTCAGCCGGGAGGGCCTACCACCTGCCCCCGGCTGGGAACCGCTCTGGCCATACCTGCTGGGGTTTGCCCTGCTGCTGCTGCCGCTGGAGGTTGCCCTGAGGAGGATACGCGCCCTCCCCTTCGGTCGCCAAGCTGAAGATGCCGAACAGGATAGACAAGGGTAGCGTAAACCGTTATCCTCTTGGGTGCTGGGTGCTGGGTGCTGATGCCCTGTGCCTATTGCCCGGAGGTGAAATTGCGACCGGCTACCCTGTTCCTGGATACCAACATACTGCTGGATTGCCCACAACCCAGGGATTACCGAGTGTCCGGTAGGCGAATCACCCTGGTGATAATACCCGAGGTGATGCAAGAGTTGCGAGGGCTATCCAGATCACCAGGTCGAGGTCAAGCAGGTCCAGCCATACAGGCCTTTGCCAATCTGGAAACCCTGGCCAGGCGACGTGGCAACGCGCGGGGCGTCCCCGTGGGGCGTTCAGATACCAGAGTACGCGTCCTTCCCGGCTCTCCTAAACAAGGATCTAAAGCAGACCTGCAACTGGTGCTGATGGCAAAGGTTGAGCAAGCAAAACACCCCGGGGAGCTGGTAGCCGTCGTGACCAAAGATTGGGGAGTGGTCGATCTAGCCCGAGCCCACGGAGTAAAAAGCATCCTGCTCCGCGGCAGAGCCACTGTTGCGGATCTGGAGCGGGGCATCGCCGAGCACGACACGGTTCTGGATATCGAGCTGTAACCCCGAAAAGCGCTTTACGCAATTGACGTTCTTCAACGTGCCTTAACTCTCTAGTCGCGTTAGTAATGTCTTATTCTGCTACTTAGTATTTGTTGAAAAGGCACATATTGTATCCTCCGCTACTGAATATATTTGCTAATCTATCCCAAATTCTATTCCCTTTCTTACCAGATTGCTGTATACTCGGTCAGGTTCGGGGGGCTAGTGCTCTATCGCACAGGTTCGACGGGTTATGGGCAAGGCAAGTAACTCAGGGTACAAGTTAGTGCCCCATCGCCTTGCTCTTTAGACAGCATACCGCCGTTCCGTGCCTTCTACCTTGCGCCATCGAGGCAGCAGTAGCCCGCCACAAACCCGCCGACAGCGCTAATTTGTTGAGGAGAATTCATGGCCCGGCGCCCAGTGCTCATAGCATCCGCGGCGAGGGACCCTTTTGTGTCTGAACTGGTGCGAACCCTCCAGTCCGAGGGGTGGGAGGTATTATCCGCTCACAATGTCGAAACCACGCAAAAAATGGTTCGCTCCAAACAACCCTCGTTAGTCATCCTAGATCTGGTACTTCCGGGTGGAGATGTCCTCTCTCTCTGCAAGCAGTGGAAGAGTGAACCCAAGACCATGAAGATGCCGGTGTTCGTTTTCAGCGTCCTTATGGCGCGTGATCGTTGCATTGAGGCCGGTGCCGACGGCTTTATGCTGAAGCCTATCGAACAGGATCTTCTTCTCGAACATGTTCATGAGGTTCTGAACAGCCGCGTAATGCAACTGCACCGCCGGGCTAAGTAACGAATGGATACCATTCCCACATAACAGTTCAGGCTTCGAGAGAAATGATGAGGTCCAATCGTTTGTTATCTTTAGAAAAAATCCCATTTGTGGAGGCCCTCGTTGCCTAGAATCCACCGTAGTACCGCTCGCCGCCCCCGGGTAATGGCTGACACGGATGATTCTAACAACCATTGGATTGAGGACAGCCTCAGCCACGTAAGAGAACTATCTAACCATGTAGCCGAACTATCGACCCTAATGGGTATCTCTACCCTTCTTTCATCTGAAGGGCCGCTGCCGCAGGCTTTGGAGGCCGTCTGCCGCCTCAGCGCGGAGATCTGCAGAGCGCAAGTGTGCTTTATTCATCTTGCAGATGGAGATGACGACCTGGTATGCGTAGCTCGCCACTCCCCATCCGATGACCTCCAGTCCGCGTGGGAGGGCATCGCCAGGATTTACGGCAGAAAAGCTGCTCAAAAAGGAGAGACCGTCCTTTGCTCCAATCTGTTGCTCGGCTCTGAAGGCAAACAAGAGGGGAGGGTCTCTCGCATGGGAGCCATTTGCGCGGTTCCTTTGAAGGGTAAGTCCCGCCTGGTAGGCGCAATTGGGGTGGGGTACGCCGGGACTCATCGCTTCTCCGCCCGCGAGAAGGATATATTGAACGCTGTCGCCGCTCAGGTAGCCGTGGCTGTAGAGAGGAGCTGGCTGTTCGACCAACTGGAAGATCAATTAGCCAGGCAGAACAGTCTCCGGCAGGTAGCCATCCAAATAGCCTCCAACCTGGATCTAGACCTGGTGCTGGACTCGATAGTCAATCACGCTTCGAAGCTGCTTGCAGCCGAGTACAGCGCCATATTTCTCAAAGATCCGGGATCAGAGAACGGCGACAGCCCTACAGGCCTCGGTGGAGAACGAGGAGAGCTTCATTGCCGCACTGTCCAGTTGGCAGATAGCCCCCTGGAGAGGGTTGTCCGGCAATGTATGGAATGCGGCAAGCCCGCCATCGCCCAGTGCAAACCCGAACACACGACCCATGAACCGCTCGATGAGGGAAAATCTGACGAGTACAGGGCAGCGCTAGCAGTGCCGCTCCTGTCTCAACGGGATGTGGTGGGTGTTCTTGTCTTCTGCTACTATGAGAGACGCCGCTTTGACGACTCCGATATCTCTCTGGCTCAGGACTTCGCCGGACAGGCAACGGTGGCTATTCAAAACGCTCGACTCTACCAGGAGGCTATGGAGAACAAGCTCTCATTAGAGGCTGCCATCAACCAGATCACCAACCATGGCATCAGCTTGATGGATGAGAAGCTGGACATCATATTCGCCAACCCCGCTGCCTACTGGCTGTTAGGGTTAAACCCCAGAAAGGGCAAGCTGCCTTTTGATCAATGGAGTTTATTGGTGAAAAAGGGACTCGCAGACGAAAGCGAGTTGAGCCAACTGATAGAGAGGATCACCCTCCATCCAGAGGAAACGGTAGGGGGAAAGCTGGTAGCACGCGGTCCAGGTGATCTCCCCAAGCACCTCACTTTCCTGAGTCTACCCTTCAGGCAGAGTGATGGCACCATCAAAGGGCGAGTGAACCTGCTGGAAGAAGACAGGTAGCTCGCCTAAACAAACGGTCCGCGTCGCTGTTGAGCAGATGTGAGCACCAGATTCACCCCGTAGACCATCAACAGCAGGATGATGCTGAGGGCGATGGCTACGTCGAAGTTGCCTTTAGAAGATTCCATCACGGTTGCGGTGGTAAGCACCCTGGTCTGACCCAGGACGTTGCCGCCCACCATCTGCGATGCGCCCACCTCAGAGATCACCGCGCCGAACCCCGCCATCACAGCGGCAAGAAGTGGGAGCCTGGTCTCACGCATCAGCAGCCACAGCATCTGCCATCGTGTAGCCCCTAGCGCGAGTATCTGAAGCCGCATCTTGGGATTAATCGACCCCATGGCCGCCAAGGTTATCCCGGTGACCATAGGTGCTGAAATCACCGTCTGTGCGATCACGATGGCGGTGGGGGTGTACAGTAACCGAAGCTCGCCGAAGGGGCCGTTACGCCACAGCATGATCATGACCAACAGGCCAACCACCACGGGAGGCACTCCCATTCCGGTATTGACTAGGCTTACCACCAAATTCCGGCCGGGGAAGCGGTTGAGGGCGAGAGCGGTGCCCAGAGGAATCCCAATCAGCAGGCTCAACATCGTCGCAGAGCCCGAAACCTGGAGCGAGAGAACGGTTACCCGCAACACCTCCGGGTCCCCAGTCACCAGCAGCCAGAAGGCTTGAACGATCCCTTCCCAGATCAGATCCACAGCACCAATACCTCCTCTATGGGTCCTGGGTCCTGAGTGC
>JBMNNU010000317.1:0-3940 GCA_050942695.1 Chloroflexota bacterium | reverse complement strand
CAAAAAGCTTATGTTGGAGCAGTACTCCACAATCGAAGCGGCCTTGGAGGCTACTTTTGCGCGGTATGGCACATCCATCTCCATCGCCGTAATGCCAAAAGCATCTTCTACTATCCCGAATGTAGTCTCTGCATGACCTGGGTGACTGAGGGAGAATAGAGAGAGCCCGAGGCTAAAGCCCTCGGGCTCTCTTTCATAGAGAGGGAGACTCTCCCCCTCACCGTCGAATTGAAATGCCCCTTGCGGTTCAGAGAAAGCAGCGGCTAAAATGGCTTATCGGAGGCCGCTGATGACTAAACCCCTTGTCGCTATTCTGCATTACACCTGTCCACCGATAGTTGGCGGCGTCGAGCAGTTGATCGCCGTCCACGCGGGGCTGCTTGCCGATCGTGGCTACCCAACTCGAATAATCACAGGCAAGGGTGAGCCCTTCCGATCCGACGTACCGGTGGATATAGTGCCATCTCTCTACTCCAAAGATCCCGAGCTGCTCGCTATCAACGAGGAGCTGGATAGAGGGGTGGTGAGCGACCGCTTCTACGCTATGGCCGAGGGGATTTATCGATCCCTTAGCGCAGCACTCGCTGGGGTCGGGCTTTGTGTGGTCCACAACGCCTTCACCCTGCATTTCAACCTTCCGTTAACTGCGGCTCTCGTACGCATGGTTGAGCGCGGCGAGGCACCACGCATCGTCGCATGGTGCCACGATGTCTCCTGGAAGAACGATCTCTATATCCCCAAAATGCGGGACTCCTACCCGTGGACGCTGCTGAAGGAGTCGTTGGCGGGAGTCAGTTACGTCGCCGTCTCGGAGCTGAGACGAGGTGAGCTGGCCGATCTGATGAGGGTTCAGCCCGAACGATTCACGGTGATCCCGGCGGGGGTGGACCCGGCGGCGCAACTCAAGCTAGAGCCCGAAACGGTAGAGTTAGTGCGAAAGCTGAGCCTGATGGATGGGGACCTGCTGATGCTCGCGCCGGTCCGAATCACCAAACGGAAGAATCTGGAGATGAGCATCAGGATCACCCATGCCCTTCTCCAGTTGGGGGTAAATGCCAGGCTGCTAGTCACAGGCCCTCCTGGCCCGCACAACATCCGGTCGGGGGACTACGTTGAAGAGTTGCGCAGCTTGAGGAGTGACTTGGATGTCGAAAGGGAGGTTATTCTTCTTTTCGAGCACACTTCAACTGCCGAAGCCTATCCGGTCACCGACCGAATGATGTACGACCTATACTCTCTCAGCGACCTGTTGCTGTTCAGTAGTGCGCAGGAGGGCTTCGGTATACCCCTCATCGAAGCGGGGCTGCTGAAGCTGCCTGTGTTCTGCTCCAACATTCCACCCTTCCGGGAGATCGGGCTGGACGGCGTCAACTATTTCGAATTGAGCGATAGACCGGAGACCGTAGCGAGTCGCATCCGCGATTGGATGGGAGCGGACAGAACATTTCGATTTCGGAAAAGGGTGCTAGCGCAGTACTGGTGGGATTCGGTTTTCAGCGGCCGGATAGAGCCACTGCTGGAGGGGAGAGTGAAATGATAGCGACGACGGAGCGAGAGTACACGATACTGGTTCCCCTGTCCGATTTGCTTTTTGCTAGCGACATGATCAAGGTGGCGGGCGCGCTGATGCCGGTGCACTCTAAGGGCAAGCGGGGCAGAGTAGTTGCCCTGGGTGTTGTGGAGATCCCGGAAGAGGTAGATTTCAGCCGCGGCGTTCGCCCCGCACAAGCGCACCGGCAACGATTGGGCAGAATATTCAAGGAGATGGCCGGATCTCCTCACCTCGAGATTGCCACCCTAGTCAGGGTTTCTCGGCAGGTCTGGCAGGGAATAGCCGATGCTGCCAGGGAAGTGAAATCCGATCTGCTTCTGTTGCCCTGGAAAGGGTCCACTACGACTCGCGACGCGATCTTCGGAACGACTATCGATGAGGTAGTGAAAGACCCTCCCTGCGATATCGCCCTGGTCCGCCAACAGCCGTTGGGACAGTGCAAGCGGATCCTGTTGCCTGTTCGCGGCGGCCCCCACGCTGCTCTGGCGCTGCGGCTAGCCCTGGGTCTGGCGGATCGATTCGATGGGGTGATCACCGCGTTGAGAATCGTACCACCTGGGCTGACTCTGGAAGATATGGAGCAGGAAAAAGAGAAGCTGGATCAGTTCCTTTCCGAACTGCCACCAGAAAGGGTCCACAAGATATTCCAGGTATCAGACTTCGTGGCTCAGACTATTTTGACAGAAATCAGCAACCACGATGTGGTGGTGATGGGCGCCTCGACAGCGCTATCCCCGGCTGAACCGTATCTCTTTGGCCCTATTGCAGAGAGTGTAGCCAGGGAATCAGACCGGCCTGTGATCGTGGTCAAGACCAAAGAGATGGCGAAAGGTTTGAAGCCCGATTGGGGTAAGCTGTTCCAGGATGAGCGGCCCCGGGTAACCATGCCTATCTCTATGTTAGTGGACAAGTGGTTCGCCGAGAACACCTTCGATAGCCGTGAGTGGTCAGATCTGGATCTGTTGGTGAGGCTGAAGAAGGCTTCAGGAGTCACAATCAGCCTCGGTTTGCCGGCGCTGAACGAAGAACAAACGATTGGCCCGATAATCGAATCGATCAAGCGCGAGTTGATGGATCGCCATCCGCTCCTAGACGAGATGGTGCTGATAGATAGCAACTCCACCGATCGGACTGTGGAGATCGCACAGAGCTACGGGATACCTACCTATATCCACCAGGAGGTTCTACCGCGTTACGGCGCCATCGCCGGCAAGGGGGAGGCTCTCTGGAAGAGCCTGTATCTGTTGAAAGGTGACATAATCGCATGGATCGATACAGATATCCGTAACATCCACCCTCGCTTCGTCTACGGCCTGCTGGCTCCTTTGCTCCAGCATCCGCGGATCAAGTACGTCAAGGGTTTTTACCGGAGGCCGATCCGGGTAGGGTATAAAACGCTCAGCACCGGCGGCGGTAGGGTGACGGAGCTGACGGCCCGCCCTATGCTCAACCTCTTCTATCCGGAGTTGTCGGGCATCGTCCAACCTCTGGCGGGAGAGTACGCTGGTAGGCGGGAAGCGCTGGAGCGTTTACCCTTCTTCACCGGTTACGGTGTTGAGACTGGGCTGTTGATCGACTTCCTGGAGGCCTACGGCCTGCAGTCCATCGGCCAGGTAGACCTGCAGAGACGGGTGCATCGCAATCAGTCGCTGCTCTCTTTGAGCAAGATGGCTTTCACCCTAATTCAGGTGGTGATGAAGCGGATGGAGGATCAGCAACGGCTAAGGCTGCTAGGGGAGCTAAACTGCAGCATGAAGCTGATCCAGCACACCAAGGATCAGTTCCACCTCGAGGTCAAGGACCTCAGAGACCAGGAGCGTCCCCCGATGATTACCATCCCTGAGTATCGACACAAGCGAGGGCTGTTGTGACCCGATTGCTGTTGGTCAGACACGGCCAGACGGATTGGAACCTTGAGGGGAGATGGCAGGGGGCTTCCGAGGTGCCGCTGAACGCAGCGGGCTGGAGACAGGCGAAGGAGATAGCCGACGAGCTAGCGGTTCAGCGTGTCGATGCCGTTTACTCGAGCCCCCTGAGTCGGTCTTACGATACAGCAAGGCTGATTGCCCAGCGACAAGGCCTGGGGGCGGCTGTTGATCCTCGGTTGAAAGAGATCAACCTTGGACGGTGGGAGGGGATGCTTTCCGGCCGGATAGCAGAGGAGTACCCTGAGCTGTACAGACAGTGGAGTGAAGACCCCCGGCCGATTCGCCCGCCAGAGGGGGAAACGATCCGAGAGGTTCACGACCGTGCCATCGCCTTGGTAGAGGAGTTAGTGAATAGCCATCCCGAGGGCAACATCTGCCTGGTGACCCATAAGACGACAATCGTCGTCATCCGGTGCCACTATCTCGGCCTCAGTCTGCCCGAGGAGATGGGGATTATGCC
>JBMNNU010000315.1:0-3975 GCA_050942695.1 Chloroflexota bacterium | reverse complement strand
CGGCAAAGTGGATGTCCAGCCCGCCCCAATCCCTCTGCTCCAGGGTACCCACCAGCGGGAGTCGTACCCCCATGCCCAGGCGAATCGCCCTATCCACATCTCGAGCGCTCGCCACCCCTTTGGCTACCAGCGATGTGGCCTCTCTAGCCACGGCAGCCTGGATGCGGTTGACTATGAAGCCGTTTATGTCCTTCCTGCACACAACCGGCTCTTTGCCGCAGCGCCTCCAGAAGCTAGTTGTGATCTCAACCACCTCATCTGATGTCTCCGGCCCATATACGACCTCTACAAGGGGCACCACAGTGTGGGGATAGAAGAAGTGGGAGCCTACCACTCGCTCCGGCCGGCTCACTCGCTGCGCGATATCCCCCACTTTCAGACTAGAAGTGTTTGTTGCGAGAATAGTTTCTTCGGGGGTGAGCCGATCTAACTTCTCGAAGATTCCTTGCTTCACCGCTAGATCTTCCACAGCCGCTTCGACGATGAATTGGGCATCGCAAGCGGCTTTTTCCAGAGAGGTGGTCCCCTCTATACGGGCCATAATAGCTGCAAGCTCCCCCTCCGGAAGGAATCCGTGGCGAGCAAAGAGGTGCAGGCTATCTTCAACTCGCCTGAGGCACTTCTCAACAAGCTGGTCGGATAAATCCACAACGCAAACCCTGCAACCTGCCTGAGCAAGGATGTGGGCAAAACCTGCGCCCATTAATCCGCCGCCGATAACGGCCGTTCGATCGATCCTATTGGCATCCATAGTAGTGCACATCTCCATGTCTATTAATCAGCCTAGCCAACCCCTGATACCTATTGACCCTTGCATAAGTAAGTAAATCATCGGGGACACCCCCGTGACGCTGCGCTCACTCGCGTTGAGTGCCCTGGACCCGCTTTTAGATACCTATGCAGCGGTCAATAATCGGTTTGCTAGTTTACACCTATATCCGCCTAAGGTAAGCGTCCGGTTCCAGCGAATCTCCTGGGAGGAGGCGATATCAACCATCGCGGGCCGCTATGGCGAGATCAGCGATCGATACGGCGCTGAAACCATCCTGCGATTCTGGCACGGCGGCACCATGGGGCTGGTGCAGCGGTATCCGATGGGATGGCGCTTCATTAACTGGTTGGGGGCAGCCACCCACACGAGGACCATTTGCGGCTCCGCAAGCCAGCAGGGATTCGCATACAGCGTGGGGGCCGTTCGTGGCTCCGACTCGGAAACCATCCCCGACAGCCGCCTGGTGATCATCTGGGGCATCAACGCCATCAGCGCCACCCCCTGGACGCAGCAGATCGGGGAAAAGCAGTAATTGGCAAGCTGAGGTAGTCCAGGCTTACCCCAGCTTGCCAATTAAAATATCGTCAATTACCGATTGGCTCTCCTCAGTGCAAAGCCTGAAATTGTTAGTGCAATCCCCGCAAGAGCCATGAGAATCAGTGGGGTCTCCATACCGCCACCACTACCATCTCCAGCAGCCGGCAGTGCAACGACCCCGGCCACCGCAGGAGAAGGTACAACCGTGGCTCCAGCAACAACCGCTGTGGTTGTTGGCGCTGGCGTATCGGTGGGTAGAGCAGTGGCAGTTGGTACCACCTCAGTAGCAGTGGCCTCGGCTGTCGGTGCGGCCTCGCCGGCAACTACCGGGGTTTCTGTTGGTATTGGAGTGTTGGTAGGGGCTGCTTCTCCATTCCCATTGCCACCGTTACCGCCGTTCTCTTCAGGTGTTGAAGTGGGCGTAGCGGTAGCTGGCGTTCCCGTAGGCGTAGCGGTAGCCGTTTCCGTTGGTGTAGCGGTAGCTGTTTCCGTAGGAGTCTTCGTCGGCGTCGGCGTTTTTTTCTTGTCATACTTATAAACGTAACCCACGTCATTGAGGAACAGGTCCCGCACGACGGCGTCACTCGTACTATCATTCACTGTGACCGCCATCGTGTTTTTGATAGCGCCTCCCGGTGCCACCTCTGATGGGCTTAGGGCTCCCGCGAATCCCGGTGTCAACAACAGCAACACCAGAGCCGGCACAACAACCATGAGGCTAACGACAAGACGCTTCTGCATGGAAATACCTCCAATTTCTTTTGGGACCAGTATTCGATGGCTGCGTTACATCTGGTTTATACTGAGGATTTGCAGCTTTTACTTGATGCAGCAGGTTTTATGCCAACTTTTCTATTGTAGATGCCAGTTAGAGGCTACAGAAGCGGGGTTATCAGACCGGCAAGCAGTATTAGAGCCAGTAGTATTTGAACGATAGCCAGAACCCTTCCGAACCCGTTGCCCGGCCCAAGTAGTGACGGTTGCCCAATAACCCTACGCACCCCATCCACCAGGGCTAAAGCTCCTACAACTGCCCACCCTGCCGCTATGATGAGGCCGGCTGTGTCCGCAACATCCAATATTGAGCCCAGGGCTGTCATCGCCGCCAGGACGGCTGCTAGAATCAGCCAGTTCCTTATTATCCAGTTCATCTCTGCCCCCTAATCAGCCCTGCTGTATAAGCGTGCCACATCTATATACCTATTAGACCGGCATTATGCACCACTGGTGCCATTATCCGATGTAAAGCTTGCCCCAGAGTCTTGGGCTGGTGTATCTTACGCCGCGTCGCCTATCGCACTCCTATTATTGAGGCACGAAGACTGCTTCAACGGCGCGAAGCGAAATAGAAAGTTGCGACCGGAGGTCATTACTACGTGGATATTCTGATGGCTATCATACTCGGGATTGTTCAGGGGATTACCGAACCTCTCCCCATCAGCAGTTCCGGCCACCTTATATTAGTTCCCTGGATCCTCAACTGGCCTAATCACACACTAACCTTCGATGTCGCACTCCACGGTGGGACAGCACTGGCCATCATCATATACTTCTG
Source organism: Chloroflexota bacterium (assembly GCA_050942695.1). GTDB lineage: Bacteria > Chloroflexota > UBA6077 > UBA6077 > UBA6077 > JBMNNU01. The sequence continues at coordinate 1,111 of JBMNNU010000315.1, read as the reverse complement.
GAAGGATTGGGTATCACTTGCTAAAGCTTTCGTTGCTAGCATAAAAGAACGGGACTTCTCACAAGATTTCAACCGCCGGATGATCTGGTACATCATCTTCGCCTGCTTGCCGGCTGCAATTGCTGGGGTTCTATTCGAGGAAAAGATCGCAACTCTACTTCGGGAACCTACCACAGTAGCGACACTTCTTGTAATAATGGGTCTAGCTATGCTGCTAGCCGACTACTTCTCCAGCCATCGCCGCATCCTGACAGATGCGACTCTCTGGGACGCCCTGATCATCGGGTTTTCTCAGGCTTTGGCCCTGGCACCAGGCGTTTCCCGCTCCGGCATCACAATCACTGCCGCTCTCCTGTTGCAGATGAACCGCGCGGATGCAGCGAGATTCTCCTTTCTACTGTCAGGACCTATCGTCACCGGGGCTTTCTTATACAAGATGCTGGGGCTTTTCTTTGTGGGGCTTCCTTCAGAAGAGGTGATCCCCTTTCTTGTTGGGATCCTGGTAGCCACGCTAGTTGGTTATGCTGCCATCAGTTTCCTTCTAGGGTACCTTCAGAAAAGGAGCCTTAAACTGTTCGCCTACTACCGATTGGCCTTCGGCGCTCTCATCTTTGCCCTACTCGTTTTGAGGTAAGTTCCCTGAGGATGCCACATATAGTCGATGCTTCTTGATATAGTTCTCCACTGATTCCATTACCTGATACTTGATCGGTCTACAGTTGGCCACCCTCTCCTGAAGGTCGCTCGATGCGATGTATATGCCTGGAATCGAGACCATGTCCACCCTTCCAGACACTCCAGGCAGCTTTTCTTCTAACGAGGTAACGTCTACCGTCGGGTATGGGGGCCTGTTTACAACCGCTAACCTTGCCAGGGAAATCAACCTTTCGGGTTCTTTCCAGGTTACGATCTCAGCTAGGCTATCCATGCCGATGATGAAATAAATTTCCGTCGATTCCCCTAACTCTTTTTTCAAAATCTCCAGTGTTTCGACAGTGTATGAGATTCCGGGTCTATTAACGTCAACAAGGGACAATTCAAAAAAAGGATTTGTCGATATCGATAACTCCACCATTCTGACCCTATGAAAAGCTGGAGAAACCCTTTGTAG
>JBMNNU010000314.1:0-3976 GCA_050942695.1 Chloroflexota bacterium | reverse complement strand
AATTGACCAGGCTGAGACGCTAAAGGCATGGTTCGTGGCACGAGTCACAACGTAGCGTCAGGCTTTGTGCCTGACGTGGTACCTCGTCGGGGACGAGCCCGACGCTACAGCTCGTCGGGGACAAGCCCCGACGCTACAGATCTGGCTGTTCGTGTGAACCATCCCGTACTCAGCGGTGTCCGTATGTTTCCGGGAAGAGCTTCTCATGCACCCGTAGTGCAGGGCGCTCTGCCCTGCAGCCCTCGTTGGTATATGCCATCTTGGATGATGCAGGTCAACGTGGACGACAGGGCACAGGGCCCTGGACTACGGACGCGTGTAGCCCAGAAACGTGACGGGCTCCTCGGGAGCAGGGGTGAGGATCAAGTTTCGATGCCTGGCCATTATGGCCGTTTACAAAATAAACCGGCACTACATTCAAGTGGTGCCTGGCCGGCAGAGCCGCCGGCCCCTACATCATCTGGAGGGCTGGCAGAGTGTGACGCTGCGCTCGCTCGCGTCACACGGCCCCTACATGTCGAAACCCCTATGATGGGGCATTAGTGCTCCACCCAGAGTGGTTCTGATGGATTGCCGTAGGCGGTTTATGCCGGGAGCGCGGCCATCTTGGCCGCCTAGACGTGCGGGCGGGCCACCCGTGCTCCAGTCAGACGGCTTCGCCGTCTATTAAACCAATTTGGTCATGTACTAGCCCGGTTTACCGGGCTTGAGCGTCTCAGACCGCTGCTTGAGCGGCGGGCGACGGACATAATAATCGAGCCCGGAAAGGTGGGCCGCACCTCCAGATATCGATGGCCGTGACATGAGCGCGCCGGTATGGGAAAATATATAGAGGTAATCAGTGCAAACAGATATCGCTAAATTTCCAAAGATAATCGTAATAACCGGGCCGACTGCAGTAGGCAAGTCGGCCGTGGCGCTGGAGCTATCTTCCCAATTCGGGGCGGAGATCGTCAGCGCAGACAGCCGCCAGATCTATCGCTACCTGGATATCGGCACTGCCAAGCCGACCGCTGCCGAACGGGCTATCGTTCCACACCATCTAGTCGACGTTGTGGACCCCGACGAGCCCTACTCTGCCGCATGCTTCAAAGCGGATGCCGAGAAGGTGCTGCAGGACCTAGCGCTGCGGGAGCGGGTAGCATTCCTCGTAGGAGGAAGCCCTCACTATGTGCAGTCGGTAGTAGACAGGTTGGAGATACCAAAAGTGCCTCCTCAGCCAGAGTTCCGCCGGGAGATGGATGAGTACGCCAGGGTGCACGGCCACCAGAAGCTGCACCAAATGCTGAGGGATGTTGATCCGGAGAGCGCCGAGCGGATTGCTGCTACCAACGTTAGAAGGGTGATCAGGGCGCTGGAGGTCCAAAAGGTGACCGGCGAGCCATTCTCTAAGGTGGGTAGACGGCGAGGTGAGCCGTTGCCAGCCTTGCGGATCGCGATCACGACCGAGCGGAAACTGCTGTATCGGCGAATCGACGAGCGGCTGGACCAACAGATCCGCGATGGATTGCTTGAAGAGACGAAACGGGTTCTGGAGATGGGGTACGATGCTTCTCTACAACCGCTTTCGGGGTTGGTGTATAGGGAGGCTGTGGCGATAATTCGGGGCAAAATGGGGCTCGATGAGGGAATCGAGCGAATGAAGATGGCCACCCACGCCTTCGCCCGCAGGCAGTACGCCTGGTTCAGGAGAGATCCCAATCTGATTTGGTTCGAAGCAGGCCCGCACCTGGTAGATCAGGTGCGGGAGGCGATATCTAACTATTTGGAAGCTGATATTACTGATCGCTGCATAGATCGCTAAACCGCGAGATTCTCTCGTGGCATGGAGCGGGCATCCGAGATGCCACGAGAGAATCTCGCGGTGAAGAGATCAGTAATTGATGGCTCAATTGGCAATTTGCTATCGGTTAAACTGATAGCTGACTGCTGAAAGCGAATAATTCTGGAGGATGGAGGAAGCATGGTGGCAACTGAAGGGTCAGGCGCAAAGGAGTTCAGGCCTGCGAACCGGATAGCAAACCTACCCCCTTACCTCTTCGCCGAGGCCGACCGGCAGATCGCGGCGAAGAGGGCTGCGGGGTTCGATGTGGTTAGCCTGGGGGTCGGCGATCCCGATCTTCCCACTCCTGCCTCGATCGTGGATGAGTTGAAGCGGACCGCCGAGATCCCGACGAATCACCGCTATCCGGAGTATTATGGGCTGCCGGAGCTGCGGCAGGCCATAGCGAACTGGTACCAGAAACGGTTTGGGGTTGACCTTCACCCAGATAACGAAGTGGTGCCGTTGATCGGCTCCAAGGAAGGCATATTCCATATCGCGCTGGCATATATCGATCCCGGCGATGTCGCCCTGGTTCCCGACCCGGCTTACCCTGTATATGGAATAGGGACCATGCTGGCTGGCGGCACCCCGCACATGATGCCTTTGCTGCAGGAGAACGACTTCCTGCCCGACCTAGAAGCGATCCCGGCCGCTGTTCTGGAGAAGGCGCGCCTCCTATGGATCAACTACCCCAACAACCCCACTAGCGCCGTCGCGCCCTGGGAGTTCTACGAGAAGGTTGCGGATTTCGCCCGCAAGCACAACCTGCTCGTGTGCGCCGACAACGCCTACTCCGATGTCAGTTACGATGGATACGAAGCCCCCAGCATTCTCCAACTGCCTGGTGCCAAGGATATTGCTGTGGAGTTCCACTCACTGTCCAAAACCTACAACATGACAGGCTGGCGTATCGGAATGATGGTGGGCAACGCCTCAGCCGTATCAGCGCTGGGCAGGGTGAAGACCAACGTGGACAGCGGCATATTCCAGGCGGTCCAGTACGCAGGCATCGTCGCGCTGAACGGGGATCAATCCTGGCTGGCAGAGCGAAATAAGATCTACCAGCGTCGGCGCGATTTCGTGCTCTCCGTTCTCAAGGAGATCGGGATCGAAGCCCCCACCCCGAAGGCGAGCCTGTACATCTGGGCGCGGGTGCCCAAGGGCTACAGCTCGCTGGAGTTCTCTCTAAAGCTGTTAGACCAACTGGCGGTTTGGGTAACGCCAGGTGTCGGCTTCGGCGCCTCTGGCGAGGGCTGGTTCCGGATTTCCCTAACCACCCCCGACGACAGGCTCAATGAGGCGATGAATAGGCTTAAAACTCTCAAGGACTAGAAACTGTAGCAACGGAAATATATGGATAAAGCGATATTGGTAGGGGTGCAGCTTCCGGGGGACCCGATCGAGCTGTCCGTTTCCCTGGATGAGCTGGAACAGCTTGCCGGCAGCGCAGGTGTGGAAACCGTCGGCAGGATCAGCCAGAAGCTGGATGAGCCGAACCACAGACACTATATCGGTAAGGGCAAGCTGGAGGAGTTGATCCGGAAGAGCCAGGAGCTGGCCGTCGACATGGTGATTTTCGACGACGAGCTGCGACCCCACGTCCAACTTGAGCTGGAAAAAATGTTGGGCGTCAGGGTGATCGATAGAACCCTCTTGATTCTCGACATTTTTGCCGCTCGTGCCCGCACTCACGAGGGGCGAGTTCAGGTGGAGCTAGCTCAACATAAGTATATGCTGCCGCGCCTCGTGGGCAGAGGGACAGAGTTGTCGAGGTTGGGAGGCGGTATCGGTACCAGGGGACCGGGGGAAACCAAGCTGGAGTTTGACCGCCGACGGGTACGGCATCGGATCGCGAAGCTTGAAAAGGAGATCGAGTCGATTCGGATGCACCGGCAGGTGCATCGTGCGAATCGTCAGAGCCGGCAGCTTCCACTGGTAGCTATGGTGGGTTACACCAACGTTGGCAAGTCGACGTTGCTTAATAGGATGACCGGGAGCGCTGTAGAGGTGGCGGATAAGCTGTTTGCCACCTTGGACCCCACGACTCGGCGTCTACAGCTTCCGAGCGGGCAGGAGGTGCTGGCGAGCGATACCGTGGGATTCATCGCCAAGCTGCCAACTGCCCTGGTCGCCGCGTTCCGCGCGACGCTT
>JBMNNU010000313.1:0-3984 GCA_050942695.1 Chloroflexota bacterium | reverse complement strand
CAGCAGGTCGCGCTGCAGTTGAGTGTACTCTTTGACTGGGAGAGACAGGTCGAATTCGAACCGGTAATGGGCCGCTGCCGCCCGCAGAGCGGCCGAGTAGTAATCGATGTGGAAAGGGTCCCAGCCCGCGATGGCGCCATCTAAGATGCTCTTCTGCTCGTCGACGAGCCGATCCAGGTTGACCTGATGCACGGTGCCCAACCCGGTGCAGGTGGGGCACGCCCCTTCTGGCTTGTTAAAGGAGAAGTGGGCCATGATCAGACTAGCAACAGGCGCGCCGCAGTGGGGGCAGGGGAGGGGTTCCTCGGCAGCAGCGGAATCATCGCCCGCACCGGCTTCACTCTCCCATTCGACTTCGGATGAGTCGAAGGAGGGCGGGATGTCATTGCCGCAGGTCGGGCAGGGGCGGTGTCCCAGTCGAGCGAACAGCACCCGCAGGTAAGTATAGATATCGGTGGTGGTGCCGACCGTGGAGCGGGGGCTGCGGTTGGTGAGATGCTGGTCAACGCTGATGGATGGGGATAGCCCGGTGATAGCGTCGACCGGCGGTTTCGAAAGCCCGAAGGAGGCCATCCCGAGCGACTCTATGTACTGGCGCTGACCCTCTTTGTGCAGGATGTCGAACCCCAGTGTGGATTTGCCCGAGCCGGACAGGCCGGTGAGAACGACGAGCTTATTCTTGGGGATCGTAAGGTCGATGTTTTTCAGGTTGTGCAGCCTGGCTCCGCGGATGGTAATCTGAACGGGCATCTGGCCTCCGTCGCATATTCGATAGATAGTAGGTGCGCACAAATGTAACGCGGCTCATAGCAGGATACCGCTTTGCCGTCCCGGAGTTATCATACAACCTTGGTGTTTCGTATGGAGGGTTTGAGATTGGCTTATCGAACCAGCGGTGTTTACCATCTACAGTACAATAGGGCAAAGCGAGAGCGGTCTCATGGAATAGGGGTGGACTGGACTCGACGGATTTGACCGCGGATAATACCCGTGGTAGGGTCTTGCTTACCGGCTTGCCCTATCAGCAGTGGGAAAATCCGGTGGGGGTAACGGTCGATCCCGACGCATTCTTCTGGTTCGTGCTCGCCCGAGAGTCCCATCTACCCATATTCCAAGGTGCCCTTATGAAGAGTCTGTTCTTTCTTCCATCCCGCAACCTGGCTATCACTGTACCTATCGTCCTCGTGGCGGGCTTCTTCCTCGGTCTATTCCTCGACACCAGCTTACTCAACCGGTACGTACTCTGGGTGTCCGTTTTCATGGTCTATCCCTCTATGATCGGATTCACCCTCCGAGACCTGGCTACAATGAGCGATATGAAGTTAACGGTGATAAGCCTTGGGATCAATTTCCTGCTGGTGCCGATCCTGGCCTACACGCTCGGGGTTTCCTTTCTCCTGAAGGAGCCTCAGTTGTTTGCCGGCCTGGCCATTATGTCCATTCTCCCTACCTCTAATATGACCGTAGCCTTCACCATGATGGGCAAGGGGAACGTCCCCGCCGCCGTCAAGCTGGCGGTCACCTGCCTCGTGCTCGGCGCCCTGTTGGCCCCATGGTACCTTCTGGTGATGATAGGCAGGTACGTACCCATAGACCTGCTGGATATCCTACGGACCGTAGTCACTGTGGTCTTTCTCCCCCTCATTATGGGAGTTGCCACCTACTACTGGCTTATGAAGCACTACACACAGGAACAGTTCTCCAAAAGGATCAAACCATACCTGCCTGCCGCGACGGTTTGGGGGTTGATATACATCCTGATTACCAGCGCCAGCACCAATGCCCGCAGGATCGTCGCCAGTCCCGACTTGCTCCTGCTGACCCTGGGGGTGTTGGCTATCTTCTACTTCGGGAATCTAGTGATGCCCGTGCTGGTCGGCCGCCGTCTCTTCGACAGAAAGGAAGCCATCACGCTAGTGTTCACCACCCTACCACGAAATCTCGCTATCTCCGTTGGCCTGACTGCCACTGCCTTCGGCCCCAAGGCTTCCCTCGTGGTTGCCCTCGCCTTCGTGTGGCAAAGTCAGGGCGCGGCCTGGTTCATCCGGCTCAACGAGAGGCTGAATATCTTTCCCACAAAGGCTCCCGTTCCCAAGCCGGTTGAGGTAGCCACTCGATAGCAGGGTGAAACATTGGCGCCTCTATATTTGTCATGGCTGGTAATGATGTAACAGTTGCCGCAGGGCCGCGGTGGCTTCCGCAATTGCCGCGCGGGGTGCTGGCGTGTTTGCGATCGGGTTGAGCAACATCATGTCGTGGATGGTGCCGAGGTAGCGGATTGCCGTCACCCGCACGCCAGCCTCCATCAATCTGTGGGCGTATGCTTCCCCCTCGTCGCGCAGCACGTCCGCCTCGTTGGTGGTGATAAGCGCCGGAGGCAGCCCTGCTAGCTGCTCGATCGGTGCCCTCAATGGCGATGCCGTCGGCTCTGCCCGAACCGCGGCATCGGGTGCGTATGCGTCCCAAAACCACTTCATCGCCTCCCGCGTAAGCCAGGGTCCATCGGCGAACTGCTGATACGACGACGTGTCGAAATTTGCGTCGGTCACCGGGTAGAAAAGCATCTGGTATGCAATCTGTGGTCCGCCGCGCTCCTTGGCAAGCAACGTCACCGCGGCAGTCATGTTTCCGCCGACACTATCGCCTGCCACTACGAGGTGGGACGTATCGAGAGCGACCTGGGCGCCCTGTTCTACCGCCCACTTCGTCGCCGCATACGCCTGTTCGATGGCAACCGGATAGTGGGCTTCGGGTGAGCGGGTATAGTCGACGAACACGACCGCCACCTGGGCGCCGTTTGCGATCTCGCGGATCAGTCGATCGTGGGTCTGCTTGTCGCCCAGAACCCAGCCGCCACCATGGATATAGATCACTGCGGGGAGCTGGCCGGCGACGCCGGCCGGTCGGACGATGCGGAGGGATACATGGCCGGTGGGGCCGCCGGGGATCGTCAGGTCTTTGATGTCGGCCTGCTGCAAAGTAACCGGTACTGATGATTGCACGTCCAGCAGAACCTGGCGAGCATCGGTCGGAGATAACGTGTAGAGGGGCGGCCCACCCTGAGCCTCGAGTCCTTCGACGAATGCCTCTGTTGTCGGATCGAGGGTGACCATCTGCGCGCTCTGCGCACTACTCACCGCTCGCAGCTTTCCTCGCGCTGTTTGGTAACGGGGTCTCTGTCCATGTCTCTCTTGCATAGTAGCTGCCCCCTTGTCTTTATGCTCTTTACTTCAGCAGTTTGTCGAGCGTGATTGGCAGGTCGCGAACGCGGATGCCGGTCGCATGGCAAACCGCGTTGGTAGCACAGCGGCAGAGATACCCGCTCATCCGTTCTTAGATCTCATCGTCGTCGAGCAGCGGTAAAATCGGCGGCTACCGCGCACGGCGGCCGTCCCGGCCTCTTGCAGCATGCCGACGGCTTTTTGCCGCACATCATGTGCCAGGATGGTCATCATCGATAATGTGCAGCTCGCACTCTACAGCTCGCTTTGACACGGTCATTGACACGGTGTGAGAATATCCTACATTCATCATGCAATCGAGAGACCGCTGTCGCGATCGATCGACCGTTGAAAGGAGAATGTCATGGTCAAATCGATGGTCGCCGCGTTGTTTCGCAAGCCTGCCTCCCGAATACTACTCGGTATTCTGGTCGCCGTAGTCTTGCTTTCGGGCGGGGTACTCCTGGTGAATGAGGAGCTACGGACGGAGGTGCAGGGCAGAGTGATGAGCGTCCTACCAGGGACTGTGGTGAATGGTTGTGAGATCAAGATGTATGCCGTTTGCCCTAATGCCGACCTGAGGGGGGCTGACCTCAGGGGAGTCAACCTCAGCGGGTCAAATCTGAGAGATGCCAACCTAGATGGTGCCGATCTGAGCGGGGCTAACCTTACCCAGGTCGACTGGAGCGGAGCCAGCCTGAACGGGGCCAAGCTAGTCAATGCCAAGTTGAGGTGGTGCTGGCTGCGCGGGATAAGCTTGAAC
>JBMNNU010000312.1:0-3986 GCA_050942695.1 Chloroflexota bacterium | reverse complement strand
GGTGATCTCTCTCAGCCCATGTCGCGGCGCCGGAACCCAAGCAGCCCTGCAGCGGTGAGCGCCGCGGCCAGGCAGGTCAGTCCGAGCAGCGGCAGGAACGGCAGCTCAGATATGGGAATGCTGTAGTGGACATAAGAGAACGGGGAGAGGCGCATAGCCGACCAATCGACCACCTGAATCTCCCAGAGCATCTCTATCACCACAAACAAGGCCCAGATGCCCCATATCAGATTGGACAGGCGAGGCACCAGGCCGTATAGCATCGCCGTAATCCCCACCATCACCCACACCGCGGGTATTTTAGATAGGCTCATCCCCAGCACCAGGGGCAACACGCCGCCCACATCTCCCGCGACGAGCCCCCACCCCAGCCCGACACTCAACCCCAATGCCAGCAACAAGAAGGCTGAACCGGATAAGGCGATAATCAGATGGCCGGCCATCCATCGCAACCGGCCAACAGGCTGTACCAATATCAGTTCAGCACGGCTCTCCGTTTCTTCCTTGCGCAGCCGCAGCAACGTATTAATTCCGTAGACAGTGACACCTATCAGGAGCGCCAATACATAGATGACGACCGCTATGAAGCCTTCGCGGTTGCTCAGCCGCTCCGTCCAGGCCCCGGTGCCCATATTGGCCAGCATATCGCTTATCCCCTCCGCGACACTCGGCGCGCCGGCGCCGATTCCCGCGCCCACAAAGACCAGCCCCGCCGTCCAGACTTTGATGGCGCCTTTGTGCAGCCGCCAGGCCAGCGCCAAGGGGCTGTGTAAAGCCGGAGATGCATTGGCCGGCCCCAACCGCGCGCTAAGAAGCCCCCCACCGAAATCGCGGCGAGTGGATAGCGCGTAGGCTCCCGCGACCGGTATGGCTGAAAGGGCTGTTAAGACCAGCAGCATCTCACCGTGGTTGCCGGCGAAGGGCTGTGTAAGCCGGTACCATCCATGGGGCGCAAGCCACGCCCAACCGGTGTAGCCGCCCTCCAGGTTGTTCCAGACGTAGGCAAGGAACCCCACACCGAACAGGGCTAGGGCAAGGCTCCTTGCATCGCCGGCACCATCTCGAAGCTGTGCGGCCAAAGCCCCCACACCCGCGAAAAACCAGCCGGAGGCCGCGATGGTGATTCCGAAGATCAGCGCACCTCCGGAAGGCAGCCCCGCGGCTATCAGCGTTAAGGCTGCCAGCAACCCCGCGATCAAGCTTGCGGCGCAGGTCAGCGCCAACGCAGCCGTAAGATTGGCATAGCGGCCTACCACTCCCCCGCGGATCATCTCGGTGCGCCCCGATTCCTCCTCTGTGCGGGTATGGCGAATCATCGTGAGCAGGCTGGCGATCGCCAACACCATCGCGCCTTGCACGGCAGAGCGCCAGATGATAGCCCCTGCGACCGAGACGGGCATCACCGGACCGAGGATAGCCCCTGTCAGGGGATTTGCGATCATCTCGGTGACGAATTCCCGCCAATCCGGCAGCGCCATCACGAAGGACACCTGGCCCCAGGTGACGAGCATCGGCAGGAGAACCCAGATTGGCAACCAGATCCGGTCTCTTCGTAGGATCAGGCGGATTAGGTTCCCGGTTCCCGTTAGCTCATTCATCGGGACACCCCCGAGTCCTGGGTCCTGAGTCCTGAGTCCTGAGTGATGGGTTCTGATCGCTGTTATCCGACGGCTGGTAGTGGCGCATGAACAGCTCTTCCAGGGTAGGTGGCTGGCTGACGAGGCTGCGAACACCCGATTCTGCGAGCAAACGCAGGGCGGGGTCCAGGGCAACGGAGTCCACGGAGAAGCTCACCCGGTTGCCGTCTAACTGCAGATCGTGGACGCCTGGCAGCTCGGCCATCCCTAGCGGTGGGTTAGCCAACTCGGCTGAGATAGATGTGCGGGTGAGGTGCCGCAGTTCGGATAGGGTGCCGCTTTCGACTGTCCGGCCTGACCTGATGATGGTGACTCTATCGCAGACCGCCTCGACCTCAGACAGGATGTGGCTTGATAGCAGGACCGTTCGCCCCTTGGCCCGCTCCTCCTCGATGCACTGTCGGAAGGTGGCCTCCATCAAGGGATCGAGGCCGGATGTGGGCTCGTCGAGGAGTAGCAGCTCGACGTCGGAGGCGAGAGCGGCGATGAGGGCGACCTTTTGCCGGTTGCCCTTCGAGTAGGAGCGGGCTTTCTTACGCGGGTCGAGATCGAAGCGCTCCAGGAGGAAGGCGCGGCGCTTGGGGTCGAGGCCGCCCCGGAGGCGGCCGAGCAGGTCGATGATCTCGCCGCCCGAGAGATCTGGCCAGAGGGCGACGTCGCCGGGTACGTATGCGAGGCGGCTGTGTAGCTTGACGGCATCACGCCAGGGATCGCCGCCCAGCAGGATGGCCTTACCGGCATCCGCTCTGAGGAGGCCGAGGAGGATGCGAAGGGTGGTGGTCTTGCCGGCGCCGTTGGGTCCGAGGAAGCCGTGGACCTCGCCGGTGCGGACGGAGAGGTCGAGGCCGTCTAGGGCTCGAGTGGAGCCAAAGGACTTGCACAGACCGGATATCGAGATAGCAGTCGTGAGCGACATTGCGTTACACCTTCTTTTCTTGTTGAGATTGAGACAGCGCAACCTTTACCGCAAAAGGAAGCACTCTTACCCCCTAAGTATTTGGCCCGAGATTAGGTGCACAACTGGATCGGCATTTCCGACCTCTATGCCGTCATTTCCGCGGAAGCGGAAATCCAGAGCGCTTGGCGCACGGTGTGGTCTGGACCCCCGCTTTCGCGGGGGTGACGAAGAAGAAGCCGCTGGCGACAAAGGGCAGGTTATCTTGGGACTTGTGCTTAGATAGTTACGACCCCAGTTCTTCTCTCCACTGCTCCTCTAACATCGGCCAGACATGGTCAAGGTACTGCATGAAGGCGCTAGAGATACTTTGCACATCTTCAGAAGAGACAGCACGACCAGACTCTAGCGCGCGTTGCACCGTCTCGCCGATGAGATCTGCCGTTTCTTCATCAGTAAGCAGGTACTCGTCCGGCATCAACGGCGGAAGGAATAAGAAACCGACAAAAATAGCGCTCGCCACCTGCAGTTGCGCTCGCGGGCTGATATCCGTACGCACAAGGCCTCGTTCGCGGAGGATAGCCAGATAGCTCTCGAAGCCTGCAAGCTTCTCCGCATAGGCTGCGCTACCCCGCTCACGTTGCGCCAGCTTTCCCATCACGTCTTTATCGCCCAATAAGAACGCCTTCAGCAATGGGCGTTTCATCAGAGCGAGCGCTGTGTGTTTGTAAATCCCTCGAATCGTCGCACCCATAGGATCCTGTGTAATTTGCTCCAGGAAATCCCTCCCCATCTCCAACTGCTCACGCTTTATTAGCGCTCTAAACAGATCGTCACGTGTTTTCCAATGCAGGTAGATAGTGCCTTTAGCTACTTCGGCCTGTCTGGCGATGTCATCGATGGTTGTCTTGTTGTAGCCCCAGCGCAGTATCAACGCTGCGGCAGCATCCAGGATGCGGTAGGCTCGCTCCTGTCGTTTGTTCATTGTGTGCCCCGCCCCATCCAAACCCACCCGTTACCTCCATGAAAATGACCAAATAAGCATAAATAGTCAAAAGATCGATGTGTAGAATATACATCTGGGATGGTTGAACGTCAAGTGGGTTATGGCGATGCTGTCACTACTCAGAAAAATGTCTATCCCTCAGCGGAGGTGCTGTGGGCAGCAACGTAACAAAGACCGACGATGAAATCCTAAATGTAAAGCAGGCTTTACATAGATATCATACCGTGCTATTGTGCATCGTGCTATCTGTGTTCAGGAGGCGGCAATGAGATTGTTAAGGAGATTGGGGTTTCGAGCCGGCGCCGATGAGATGTACATGCATATATCCGGCCTGGCGGTGCGGCTGAGCTGGCTGACGGCCATAGTGCTGCTCCTTGGCTGGTCGATCTACGACTTCGCGCTGACGCCTGTCCTTCCCGCGCAGTTCACGGTTTTGCTCGTGGCGCTC
>JBMNNU010000311.1:0-3988 GCA_050942695.1 Chloroflexota bacterium | reverse complement strand
GAGGTGTCTCCAGGGAGATGTTGCCGATCCGGAGTGGGTATTCGATTGTTTGCGTAGTCGTGTTATTAATCATCTGTATTAGGATGATACCAGAGGTCCCACGCCCTTGACGAGGGACTACTCGGCCGCTATTCTTGCACTAGCTTGTGGCTGCGCCTAGGGTTCCGCTCCCAGTCGGGGCAGATTTCCAAAATTAGGCAGGGAGGGCTGGACCGAGCGGCGCCACGATCGACCTCACCGAGGACCGGTCGCACACCTTACGGCATAGAAGGCTCGAGGGCTCCATATTTCTATGCCCTGCGTCAACCGTAGGGCGCTATTGAAAGGAGCCTGGCTGTGAATCTTCTGGCTTTATCTCTAGTCCTGTCTGCTGCATTTATCCACGCAACCTGGAACCTTCTCGCCAAACGGGCCGGGGGAGGCGCCGCTTTTATCTGGCTCTTCGGAGCGCTCTCAGCTCTACTCTATGCGCCGCTGGCTATCGGGATCATCCTCTTTCAGCAGCCCTACATCGGCCCTATGCAACTGCTGTTTATCGTCGGTAGCGCCATTATCCACGTCGGCTACTACCTGATGCTGCAGCGAGGGTACAGGGAGGGTGACCTCTCCCTAGTTTACCCCCTGGCCAGGGGCACCGGCCCTATGCTCTCCACGGCAGCGGCTATCGCCTTCTTCGGGGAGCGCCCGACAGCCATTGCCCTTGTGGGGGCTCTGCTTATCGGGGTCAGCGTCTTCGTGCTAACCAGCGGATCCTGCCTTCAAGGGGGACCCGCCGTTCGAGCCGGTGTACGGTACGGGCTGATCACGGGGAGCATTATCGCCTGCTACACGCTGTGGGATAAGCAGGCCGTCAGCGTTTTCATGATCCCGCCACTGCTGCTGGATTGGTCCACTAACGTGACTCGCTGCATCTTGATAGCACCTTACGCCCTGCGCCACTGGGACGAGGTGCGTAAGGAGTGGAACAACCACCGGAGGGAGGTCCTGGGCGTGGCGGCACTCAATCCGCTCTCCTACATATTCGTTCTCACCGCCCTCGTGTTCACTCCTGTAAGCTACGTGGCGCCCGCGAGGGAGATCAGCATACTGATCGGCACTCTGTTCGGTGCGAAGCTGCTCTCCGAAGGTGATGCGCGCCGGCGTATGCTGGCCGCGGGCGGGATGGTCGCCGGAGTCATCGCCCTGGCGCTGGGGTAGGCAGCGCGGTTGACTTCGTGCGCCAACAACCGTATTCTGCCTGCCGGTAGCTATGGTGTTAAGAGGAAGGTGAGACAATTTGTCTACTCGCGAACTGCTGAAGGCGATAATCGACAGCGTGGAGAGCGTGATCGTCGGCAAGCGCCAGGCGGTGGAGATGGCCGTTGTTGCGCTCCTTTGCGAGGGGCACGTCCTGGTGGAGGATGTGCCGGGCATCGGCAAGACCACGCTCTGCAAGGCTATAGCTAGGTCCATCGGATGCTCTTTCCGCCGTATACAACTCACGCCGGACGTCCTGCCCTCCGACGTCACCGGCCTCTATTTCTTCAACCAACGCTCGGCCGACTTCGAGTTCCGGCCCGGCCCTGTCTTCGCCAACCTGGTGCTGGCTGACGAGATCAACAGAGCAACACCACGCACTCAATCTGCTCTTCTAGAGTGTATGGAGGAGCGGCAGGTAACAGTGGACGGCGAGACTCGTCCCCTCCCTCGACCCTTCCTGGTAATCGCCACCCAGAACCCCGTCGAGTTGGAGGGCACCTTCCCGCTGCCCGAGGCGCAGTTGGACCGCTTTCTCCTCAAGATTGAGATGGGCTACCCCACAGAGGCCGAAGAATCCGAGATGGTGACCCGCTTCGAGGAGACTAACCCTCTGGACGAGTTGCAGCCCGTAGCTTCGGCTGCGCAGTTGCTGGAACTGCAGCGGAAGACTCGCACCATCCATGTGGATCAATCCATCCGCGACTACATCGTGCAGGTAACTCGAGCTACCAGATCCCATTCCGCGGTTCAGTTGGGCGGTAGCCCTCGCGCAACGTTGGCGCTCTATCGAGCCTCCCAGGCTCGAGCCCTTCTTGACGGGCGTAGCTACGCGCTTCCCGACGACGTCAAGTTTATGGCCTCGCCGGTTCTCAGCCACCGGTTGATCCTGGACCCACAGGCCAGGTTGAGGGGTAAGAAACCGAGTGCCGTTATCGATGAAGTGCTGCGAAGCACCGCCGTGCCGGTGGAGGGAAGCTATCAGCCGTCAGATTTAGTTGACTGCGTTTGAGATTCGGCGAGCGATCTCGGTGGCTTCAGGAAGGCGAAGATGCCATTTCCGACGGGACAATCAAACGAAGCCGGTAGCCCGCGGCTTCTGGATACAAGCAAAAGGCTGAAAGCTGATGGCTGATCGCTATCACGTCTGGTTCGACCGCTGGATACCCGCGGCTCTGGCGGCCCTGGCCTTGTTTGGGGCTCACAACCACCAGTTGCCCCTGGTGGCGCTGGCCGTGACCATCCTATTCACCCTGCTGCTGACCCGCTTCTGGAGCCGCCACTCCACTGATGCTCTTCTGTACGGGCGACAGACCAGCGACAGCCGGGCCTTTGCCGGCGATACCCTATCGCTGGAGTTGCGCCTCTCCAACGACAAATTGCTCCCCCTGCCCTGGGTGGAGATCGACGATAGGATTCCCGACCCGCTGGTCCTGCTTCCGGAGGGTGTTGATATCCCCCATCAGAGCGGCTGCTTGAAACTGGCGGGCTCCGTCTCATGGAAGGAAAACATAAGCTGGAGTTACAAGATGCGTTGCTCCAGGCGGGGGATCTATCGTATAGGCCCAGCTACAGTTACATCAGGCGATCCATTCGGTTTTTTCCCCCGATCCCGCAAAATGGATGGCACGGTTAAGCTGGTGGTCTATCCCCGGCTGATCCCGCTCGAGAAGCTCGCGTTGCCTCCGGGTTTCCCGTTAGGTGAGGCGAAACCCAGGCGGTGGATCTTCGAGGACCCATCGCGCACCGTGGGTGTCAGGGACTACCGGCGTGAGGATTCCTTCCGGCGCATCCACTGGAAGGCCACGGCGCGTCGCCAGCAGCTTCAGGTAAAGCTCCACGAGCCCACTACCACGCTCGAAGTGGCCCTCTTCCTGGCGCTGGATACCTTCGGGCGGGACGTGGAGATGCGGGTACGCGGGGACGGACCCCACCCCCGGCCCCTCTCCCTGTGGGGGAGGGGAGATGCCCGGAACCCAGAACCCAGAACTCAGAACCCAGAACCGCCCTCAGGACTCAGGACCCAGGACTCAGCACCCAGGACTCAGGACTCAGCACTCAACATTAAGCACTCAGCACTCGATTCCCAGAACCCAGAACTCAGAACCCAGAACAGCGCCCGGCACTCCGCGCTGGGCTTCGAGTACGCCGTGAGCGTGGTGGCTTCGCTGGCTCACCTGCTGATCGGCCAGCGATACCCGGTAGGGCTTTATCTCAACGGCGGGGCAACCGGCTCCGAGGGTGTAGTGGAGCTACCGCCGGGAGGGAGTCAGGATCAGTTGATCACTATCCTCGAACTGCTGGCTGGGGTCGAGCCGCTGCCCAGTCTAAGCATTGAGAAGCTGCTCTCGAAGATAGCGACGCGCCTCCCTTGGGGTTCAAGCGTGGTCGTAGTGGCCGGTGACCTCACGGAATCGTTGGTGGCAACGCTGCAAGCCGTCGCCAGGGAGGGACAAAAACCGGTGGTGCTGTCCATGGGGGATACAAATGGCTTCCAAGGAGGCGACGGGATAATCCTTCACCCCTTGAGCCGCCAAGGGTGTGAGCAATGAACGCCGAACAAAGCAGCGTAACCAACACACCCCCTATCCCCGCGCCTCCGCGCCCCCGCGTCTCCGCATCTCACGGTATCCCCGTCTCAATCTGCCCATCACCCCTTCTTCTCCTCGCATCTACCTGGCTAGCCGAGTCCGCCTGGGCCTATCTGGTGCTGCTGTATCTGGCTTGCCGTTCCAACCCCGAGGCCGCTTTC
>JBMNNU010000310.1:0-4014 GCA_050942695.1 Chloroflexota bacterium | reverse complement strand
TGGTGGGCGTTTCCCGCAACCCCAAGCAGTTAGCCAACATGGTTTACGACGCGCTCAAAAAGAGAGGCTACCAGGTTTATCCCGTCAACCCCAATGCGGACAGCTTGGAAGGGGATCGTTGCTACCCCTATATCCGCGAACTGCCGGAGTCGGTGGATGGCGCAATGATCATGTTGCAGCCAGCAGCGGTGCCGGGCGTGGTGAACCAGTGCATCGAGGCGGGCATCCCCCGTGTTTGGATGGGGTTGCAGTCGGTCTCGCCTGAGGCCGTCCAACTGTGCCGGGAGAAGGGGATCGCGGTTATCAACGGGGTATGCCCCATGATGTTCGTCGCGCCGGTAGGCTTCGTACACCGCTGCCACCGGTTCATCCTGAAACTCGCGGGCAAGCTTCCCAAATAGGGGGATTCGGTGATTCCCATCTCGGAAAGCGTTTCCAAACAGCGCGCTCCCAGGATCACATCGATCCTGGTGCTCATCTGCCTTCTCTTCTTCTTCTACGAACTCACTCTGCCCGCGCAGGCTCTGGATCGTTTCCTCCAACGGTGGGGAGCCAACCCGCAGTTGATACTGCTGGCGCTGGCGGGCGATCCGGGGGTGCCCAGGACTGAACTGCTCACACTCTTCACATCCCAGTTCCTACACGGCGGGTGGCTACATCTGCTGGGCAACATGATGTTCCTCTGGGTGTTCGGCCGGGCGGTGGAGGATTACCTGGGGCACCTGGTTTTTCTGGTTCTCTACCTGCTGGGGGGAGCGGGGGCGGGGCTCTTCCAATCCTGGGTTAGCGATCCCCACTCATCGATAGTGCTGGTTGGCGCTAGTGGGTCCATCGCCACCGTCCTGGGATGCTATCTGATCCTGTTTCCCACTGCCTGGGTGAGGGTGCTGGTCCCCATCTTTTTCTTCTTCTGGTCCTTCGATATCCCTGCGGCGCTGATGCTGGCACTCTGGTTCTTCGGCCAGTTCTTCACCGGGATCGCCTCCATAAGCAACGTTGCGGTGGCAGGAAACGTGGCGGTGTGGGCACACGTGGCAGGTTTCGTGTTGGGAGCAGGGGCTGGAATAGCGCTACGAGGGGCCGCGAGGGGAAGCTCCAGGAGCATCTCACGGCATGCCAACGCGCCCGGGCCGGCGGGGTTGATCTCCTCGATAGCAACGCTGGCAAACCTCTTTCTGTTTGCGCGAATCCTGCTGCACCTGCTGGAAATTCCACCGGGCGCAGGGGCTTTGGGGCAGGTTGCAGAGCTGGCTTACCGGGTCACCGACCCCTTCGTCAACCCTCTAAACGAACTGGTGCCCTGGTTCGTTGTCCTGGGGCGCCCCATCGATGCTCCGGCATTGGTGGTGATGCTACTGGTCTACCTCATCGCCAGCCTACTAGTCCACGACATCACCAACACCCACCGTGGAAGGCAGAGCAAGCGCACCTACCGGTAAGAAGACACCGCCCAACTTTTTCCCGGCACGAAGGTTGCCATCGCTCAGCGGATGTTAGCCATACGCTAAAGGGCCAAGAAAGACCCCTCCGCCACCCTGAAGGGGATATTGTCTTGGCGGCCGTCGCTGCAACGCCGAGCGAGGAGGACGAAGATGCGAGCCAATAACCTGGCTGAGCTGGTCTCACAACTGGAGAACCTGGGAGACCGGGAGCTCTTTCGACACCGCACCGAATTCCGCACCTTTTCCTGGAGCTATCGCCGCGTAGCCCGAACAGCAGGGCGGGTGGTGCGTTTTCTAAGGCAGGAGGGTTTGACTCAGGGGGATCGGGTGATGATCTGGGCTCCCAACAGCCCGGAATGGGCCGTTGTCTTCCTGGGATGCGTGCTTGGCGGCTTTGTTCCGGTGCCCATAGACCTGCGTTTCCGCCCGCCCTTCTTGAAGGATGTTCAGCGACAGACCGGAGCTAGATTGGCGTTTACGAGCCAGCTCAGGGAGGAGCTAGAGCTGGGCATACCCACCCTTCCTTTAGAAGAGCTGGAGGAGCGGCTGGAAAAGATCCCTCCCGGAGATGTAGAGCCCGCGCGAGTAGCCGAGGACGACCTGGTAGAGATCCTGTACACATCCGGCACCACGGCCGAACCCAAGGGTGTGATGCTCACACACCGCAACCTTCTCTCAGAGCTGGAGTCGTTCCAGCCGATAGTCCCTCCAGAGCCGGAGTACCGGTTCCTGTCCGTGCTGCCCCTCAGTCATATCTTCGAGCAGATGGGGGGGCTGTTTCTGCCGATGTCGCGGGGGGGAACGGTAGTGTATATAGGGGTAATCAGGCCATCGACCTTAATGCGAGCGCTGGAGAAGGACCAGCCCAACGCCATGATGGTTGTGCCTCGCTTCCTGGAGCTGCTGAGGGACAGGGGGATCAGGGAGTGGAAGCGAGGAGCGATATCCAGGGGGTTGCTTTCTCTGTTGCTGTATATAGCTCCACATCTACCATTCGAAATCCGGAGGCGGCTGTTCGCCCCAGTACACCGGCAACTGGGAGGCCACCTCAAATATCTGGTCTCCGGCGGAGCCGCTCTGGACCCGGCTCTGGAGAGGTTCTGGGACAGTACCGGGATAGTGGTACTCCAGGGGTACGGTCTCACCGAGACGTCCTCTGCCGTGACATGCAATAGGGTAGAGGAGCGGCGCATCGGTTCGGTTGGAAAGCCGCTTCCCAATCAGGAGGTAAGGCTGGCCCCCGACGGGGAGATCCTGGTTAAAGGGCCTAACGTAACGCCCGGTTATTACAAAAAACCTGAGCTGACGGCCAGCACGCTGGTAGATGGGTGGCTAAAGACCGGTGATATCGGCTCTTTCGACCCTGAGGGCTATCTCTTTATACGAGGCCGGAAGAAAGATGTGATCGTCACCTCGGCCGGGCTCAACATCTATCCGGAAGATGTGGAGAGGGTTCTCTCCGCTGTGCCAGGGGTCAGAGACAGCGCGGTAGTGGAGTGGCGGGGAGATGTCCACGGGGTTCTGTTACTAGAGCCCGAGGTGGACCCCGAACAGGTAGTGCAGGAGGCCAACGCCAAGCTCGATGAGAGCCAGAAGATCCACGGATATACCGTCTGGCCCCAGCCGGATTTTCCCCGCACACCAACCATGAAGGTGCGAAAGGCGAGCGTCCTGGAATTCCTGGAAGGCAAGAGGTCGAAAAACAGGGCCTCTGCCCTGGCCGCGGTTGGAACCCCAACGGTGAAGCAACTGGTTGCCGAGACGGCGAAGGTTTCCCCCGGAGAGCTGGCCGATACCACAGAGTTGGGCGTCGACCTAGGGTTAAGCTCCATCGACCTGCTGGAGCTTGTTTTAACGGTGGAGCAGGAGATGGGAATCGACCTTCCGGAAGAGGATCTCACTGCCGAGACCACTCTCGGCCAGTTGGAGAAGCTGGTCCAAAAGGGTGAGGCCGGAGTCCGAGAGGCCAAACCGAGCTGGTTGGTGACCTCGAAACCTACCAGGTTACTGCGGCATATCTTTCAGAAATTTCTACTGTTTCCGCCCATGAGCGCATTGGTACCTCTGAGGGTGGAGGGGCAGGAGAATGTGAGGTTCCTTCAGACACCATGCCTTCTGGCGGCGAACCACTCCAGCATGCTCGACACCCCAACTATCCTCCGGGCGCTACCCGAAAACCAGAGGGCGCGCACGATCACAGCAGCCTGGGCCGAATACTTCCAAGCCGCAGGCCTGCCGCCCGGAGAGAGAGCTTTCCGACGGCTGCAGTACTATCTGGCGGCTGCCTTCATCGGCATCTTCCCTCTGCCTCAGACCCGGCTAATCCGCTCTAGCCTTAGGCTTGCGGGAGAGTTGATAGATCGAGGCTGGAACGTGCTGATCTTTCCGGAGGGCACCAGAACTCGTACTGGGGAGATGGAACCATTCAAGGAAGGGGTAGGGGTAATGGCCTCCAGATTGAAGGTGCCTGTAGTGCCGGTCCGAGTGGATGGTTTGTTCGATATTCTTCCGGCCGGGAAGCTGCTCCCGAAGCGGGGGCAGGTTACCGTGCGCTTCGGTCCCCCCATGCTGT
>JBMNNU010000309.1:0-4028 GCA_050942695.1 Chloroflexota bacterium | reverse complement strand
CTACCCCACCCTGGTATAATTTATTGTATTCAGGATAACGAATACACCACCTAACACAACGAACATTGCGATAGTAGTGAGGTATATATTTGGCTGATCTGGTAGTTGTGGCCATGAGCGGCGGAGTAGATTCCTCTGTGGCCGCAGCCCTGCTTCTGGAGCAGGGGTACAACGTAATAGGAATAACGCTCAATCTGTGGCCGGAGAGCGATTCGGCCGAGGCAGAGTCGCGCCATAGCGCCTGCTGCTCCCTCGACGCAGTTGGAGACGCTAGGCAGGTGGCCGACAAGCTTGGCATACCTCACTATACGCTCAATGTCCGGGATCTCTTCGACCGCACCGTAATCCAGAATTTCCTCGAAGAGTACCAGGCCGGACGCACTCCCAACCCCTGCGTACGCTGTAACCGCTACGTCAAATTTGAAGGGCTGCTGGCGAAGGCCAGGGCTTTGGGCGCACAGTATTTGGCAACAGGCCACTATGCGCGAATCGGAAGGTCGGCGGATGGAAGGTTTTCGCTACACAAGGCATTGGATCCCACGAAGGATCAGAGTTACGCGCTCTGCTTCCTGACGCAGGAGCAGTTGGCCCATACCCTCTTCCCCCTCGGCGAGTCGACGAAGGCCGAGGTGAGAGAGATAGCGGCTCACCTTGGCCTAGCGACCGCGACAAAACCGGAGAGTCAGGAGATCTGCTTCGTGCCAGGAGACTATGGTGAGTACCTGAGGCAGAGGGTGCCATCAACCATCCGTCCAGGGCCGATCCGAGATGTGAATGGAGAGCTAAAGGGAACCCATCAGGGGATAGCTTTTTACACCGTTGGACAGCGGAAGGGGCTTGGCATTGCCAATGGAAAGCCGCTGTATGTGGTAGGTATCGACCCCGAGGAGAACGCGGTGATTGTCGGCGACTTGGAGGATGTCTACTCACAGGGGCTGATTGCCGATGACGTCAACTGGGTATCGCTGCCGGAGCAGGATGGGCAGATAGAGGTCAACGTTCGCATCCGTTATCGGGCCTCTGATGTGCCAGCGACAGCGCAACTGCAACCCGACGGAACGATGCTGGTGGAGTTCAAAGACCCACAGAGAGCTGTTACTCCAGGGCAAACAGTGGTGCTCTACAAGGATGATGCAGTTGTCGCCGGTGGGACTATCAGGCAGGCTGTCGGCCACCGGCTCTCAGTTTAGATACCTTGCGAATGAATTCGCCGCAACGATTGCGAAAGCTGCCTCTCGTAGGGGCGCAAGGCTGCGCAGGCGGACCTTGCATCTGTAGCCAGCGGTTCTAACCGCACGGTAACTTAGGGGTAATCTCATGGACGAAATGCACCGCAAGTACGAAAAGCTGAAAGGGATTCTCCGGTCGATGGAAAGCGTCGCAGTCGCTTTCTCCGGGGGCGTCGATAGCACCTTCCTGTTGAAGGTTGCCCTGGATACGTTGGGCCCGGATCGCGTTCTGGGGATCGTCGCTACCTCGGCTACCTATCCGGTCAAGGAGTTGGAAGAGGCGCGGCTGCTAGCGGAGGAGATAGGGGCAGAGATTTGCACCATCGAGACCGATGAGCTATCCAATCCCGATTTCGCCTCCAACCCTCCCGACCGCTGCTTCCACTGCAAAAACGGTCTACTCGATATTATGCTCCCCCTTTCTAAAGATAAGGGGTTGAGACATCTAGTGCACGGCGTCAATGCCGACGACCTGGGGGACTATCGGCCGGGGATCGCTGCGGCAGAACAGAGAGGAGTCAGAGCGCCTCTCCAGGAAGCTGGGCTGACAAAAAATGAGATACGGCTCCTCTCTAGAGAGGCTGGCCTTCGAAGCTGGGACAAGCCCTCCTATGCATGCCTGGCTTCGCGGATACCGTACGGCCAGCCAATCACTCGCGATACTCTCCTTAAGATCGATGCGGCCGAAAACGCGCTCAGGGCGCTTGGCTTCCGCCAGGTGAGGGTCCGCCATCACGGCGATATCGCTCGAATCGAGCTGTTGAAGGACGACATCCAACGGCTGTTCGCCGAGGGGTTGGTCGACTCGGTGGTGGCCGGGCTGAAATCGGCGGGATATCTCTACATAACATTGGATCTTCATGGGTACCGCACCGGTAGCATGAACGAAGCGTTGTCCCAGTAGAAGGTGGAAACCCTGGCAAAGGAATACCCCTGATCCCGAAAAGCATCAGTGGGTGATCAGTCGTACTCCTATGAGGCGCTGGGGAGAGATCAATGACCTGGCGGGGGCGGTAGTTTTTTTGGCATCAGAGGCCTCGGACTTCGTAACCGGCCAGCTTATCAATGTCGACGGGGGGGTGGCTGGCGTCCTAATGCACCACTGATCGCTGCATGGGCCGCTAAGCCGCGATATTATGACGGTTGCCATAATAAAAGGAGCTATCCGCCTCGGCCCTGAAGGGCCGGGCTAACCGTCGCCCCGTTCTTAGCCCGGCCGTTTACGGCCGAGACATGGAATAGGTTAATTAGTAAACCATCATAATCCTGCGGTGTCAGATCAGTAACATGATGTCATGTCATGTTTGGTCGCCCATCAGGCTCAGAGTGGTGAAGCGGTAGTCAGGACGAGAAGTGAGATGTCGCTTACAGATAATGTGAAGGAGTGGGCTTACCAGGCGGGGTTCGATGCGGTGGGGATCACTTCTACCGATTCCTTGCGGGAGGCAGAGCAAGCCACTCTGAACTGGATAAACGCGGGAATGAACGCTGGAATGGGGTGGTTCACAGAGGAGCACGCGCGTCGCGCCTGTCGACCCGCCGACCTGGTCTCCAACGCTCGTTCGGTGATCCATCTCGCTAAGTGCTATCTTCCACCCGGTAGCTACCTCTCCATATCAGCGGAGGAGCCTCAAGGGAAGTTCGCTCGATACGCCTGGGGAGAAGACTATCACCTAATATTCCCCCGGATGATCGAAGAGTTGGTGGATATGGTTACCGGATACATCGGAGCCAGACCCAACGCCCGGATTTTCGTAGACAGCGGCCCGTTGGCGGAAAAAGCAGCAGCCGTTCGAGCGGGGATCGGCTGGTATGGGAAGAACAGCCTAGTGATCACCCCAGAGCACGGGTCCTGGGTGCTTCTCGGTGAGATCGTCTCCGATCTACCTCTGAAACCTGGAAAGTCGTTGCAGCGGGATTGCGGCGAATGCAGACTGTGCATCGAACACTGTCCCACCGGCGCTATCGTTTCACCTTATCGGGTAGATGCTCGCCGCTGTCTTTCATACCTCACCATCGAGAACCGAGGTGCCATTCCCAGGGATCTCAGACGGTCGCTTGGCAACCGTATCTTTGGGTGCGACCTCTGCCAGGAAGTCTGCCCACACAACCGACAAGTCCGCCCGACGGAAGACCCGGTTTTCGCGCCGCTGAGAGAACCGGGGGCGCATCCCGATCTGAAGTCCCTGATGGCTTTGAGCGGAGCGGACTTCAAGCGGTTTTTCTCCCGAAGCCCCATCCTGAGAGCAAGGAGAAAGGGGTTGCTCAGAAACGTTGCTGTCGCGCTGGGAAACGCCAAGGATATTTCGGCGGTTCCCGTTCTCGCCGCGGCGCTCATGGATCGTGAGGCGCTGGTGCGATCTCACGCTGCCTGGGCTTTGGGCCAGATCGGAGGGCGGAGAGCTCGACTTGCCCTGGAGGAGGCCATGACCCGCGAGACCGATGGGGAAGTCCAAGATGAGATAAAGCTGGCGCTGGGCTAACCCAGGCCGCAGCTACTCGCTTCTATCGCTGCCTCAAGACTTGGCTAGTGTTCGCAAACTCGAATCTGAACTGCTATCATGGGCTATGCACCAACTACTTTGTGAGCAGCACTAAACGAGGTGGAGGGGGCGCGGAGATATGCCGACTATCGAGAGCTACATCGCTGAAAATCAAGACCGTTTCCTGGATGAGTTGAAGGATTTCCTCAGGATCCCCAGCATCAGCGCTCTACCTGAACACGCCGACGATATGGTTCGCTGCGCCCAATTTGCCGCTGACCATCTCAGATCCATAGGCATGAGCAGGGCAGAGGTG
>JBMNNU010000308.1:0-4039 GCA_050942695.1 Chloroflexota bacterium | reverse complement strand
ATGAAATACCTAGACTACCATCTGCATACCCACGTCTCCCACGATGCGGCCGGAATGATCCTTGAGCACGCCCGACAGGCCGAGAAGGCCGGGCTCTCTGAGCTTTGCTTCACCGAGCATCTGGATTTCTACCCTTCGGATGATGGTTTATCCTGCAGCACCATCCCCTCCGAAGCCCAACTGGCCGGCTATCTGGAGGAGCTACGAGATGCGGCGCAACGAACCGATGTTGTGCTACGGGCAGGGGTGGAGCTGGATTACAAGCCCGAGGCGGACCGTTGGGTGCGAGAGCTGCTCCGGAAATTTAGCTTCGATTTCGTTCTCGGCTCGGTTCACAATGTCGACGCTCTGGGAATTTCCGATCGCGATGGTGCAGAACTCTACTTCCGCCAGAGGGGCGTCTGGCAGGGCTGCTTGGACTACTACGAGATAGTGGAGAAGGCGGTGGACACAGGGCTCTTCGACTCCTTCGCGCACCTCGACCTGATGAAGAGGTTCAGGCCGGAGAACAGTGAGTTGATGAAACAGCGGGAGTTACGGGATCGGATCGTGTCGATACTGGACCGCATGGCAGCCACTGGCACCGGGATAGAGATCAATGGCGCCGGCCTGATCCACGACCCGCGGGAAGCCTACCCCAGCCTGGAGCTGTTGAAGCTGGCGCGGGAGCGAGGAGTAACGATACTGACCGTTGGCTCCGACTCTCACAGGCCGGGGACCGTCGGCCGCCACCTGCCGGAGTGCCTCCAGCTCGCCCGCGAGGCAGGCTACACCCACATCTACACCTTCCAGGAGCGACTAGGGAGAAGCGTTTCGTTACCGTAGGGGCGTACGCCGTGCGCCCCTACGGTAGACCCGTTATCCCCTCCAGCACCTCCGGCACGAACCGCCCGTTTTGCATCAACGTCTTCCCGTCCACCTCGATGTTGCAATCCGTCGGGATCACGTCCATGTGGGTTTGGGCGGACCAGTTAGCCCCCGTCTCCTCGGGGTACGGGTCGCCGAACGCTACGTGTACGCCGGGGATCTTTTCGTCCTGGAGCAGGTTGCCGGTGAGCGCCCTAACCCAGAGATTGGTGCCTATGGCGAACTCTCCCACCCGGTCGCCGTTCTCACCGGATGAGATGTAGTCTCGCAGCTCGCGCTCCAGCGCCTTGTCCTCGCACCGTATCCCAACCACCTTGCCCTGAGAGAGCATGAAGGTGGCCGGATGCTCCAGAATGCCGTATTTCTGGCTGAAGTAGTCCCCCAGCACATCGGCCACGATCACCCCCTCGGCGTTAGCCGGGCAGGTGAAGGTCTCCCCCTCGGGCAGATTCCCCCAATCCCCCTGGCTATGGTAGAGGCCGTGGCAGGGCTTCCACCGGAGGTCGGGCGAGAAGGCAACCCTCATCGCGGTGCCCTTAGGATTGGTGACCGTTATCTGCCCGGCGTTACGCACCAGATCCGTCACCCTCTGAGTCACTCGATATATCACCTGGTAATCGGCCAGCATCCCCTGGGCCATCAACTGCTCGTCGATGCCGATCATGTGGCCGTGCCGGACGTTCAGCTCGTCTATCAGCAGATGGCGAAGTGGTATGCGGAAGCTTATCTCTCCGGGCTGGCCCTGAGCTGCGTAGAAGGTTACCGAAGGGCGGGCAGCTCGCAGCGCCTGCGCGAGGCCTTCGGGGATGGATGTGAAGGGACGTTGGCCGAAATCCTCCAACAGCAGCTTCTCGGCTGCAGCGCCTGCCTTTTCGGACTCTTCCATGAGGGCATTGCCGATCCCTTCAGTCTCACTGTCTGTAATGACGACCACCTTATCGTTTTTCCCGATAGCCAGGCAAACTTTGACTGCGTTGTGAGCTCCCTTCAAGGCAGCGGTTGGGACTAACAGCTTCTCAGAGCGATGCACGGCGAAAGCCTCCTAAATTTGCATGTTAAATTTTACGTTTATTATTGTACCGGCGCTGGCACTCAGCTAGCGAGAGAAGATAGCAATTGTCATGCTGAACGGAGCGAAGCATGAGATGGTTCAGGGCGAAAGTCACAGGGATGGACCGGGCATGACAGTCTAGGGATGGATTGTCTTCACTGCTGCAACAAGCGCCGGATCGTGGTAGGATATCGAACGAACTAAGTTGAGCCATCCTGAATCCTTTCTATACTTTCATCCCAACGGCTGCTGCCTGCTTCGGGAGTTCCACCACTTCGGCTAACCTCGATCATTACCGACAAAACAATAGAATCATAGCCGATCAAGCAGCCTTTGGGTTTGCTAATGCGGGGAGCACTGTGAATCACAACGGAAACCAGATCGAAGCCCGCCTATGGGATGCGGCGGACGAGCTGCGGGCCAATTCAAAACTGAAGTCCTCGGAGTACTCGATGCCGGTGCTAGGGCTGGTCTTTCTGCGCTACGCCGACCACAAGTTCCGGGCGGCGGCTAAGGAGCTGGAAGGCCGGGCTGGGGGACGGCGAAGGATCGGCCCGGCGGACTACCACGCTAAGGGGGTGCTCTACATCCCCGAGTCTGCCCGATTCTCGGAGCTGATCCGGCTGCCGGAGGGGGAGAATATCGGCGCGGCGATCAACGACGCTATGCGCGCCATCGAGGCCGAGAACCCCGACCTCCGGGACATCCTGCCCAAGACCTACAACCGCTTCGAGAACGCCCTGCTCACGGAGCTGCTCAAGATCATGAACTCCGTCCCCATGGAGATCGAGGGCGATGCCTTCGGCAGGATCTACGAGTACTTTCTCGGCCACTTCGCCATGAGCGAGGGGCAGAAGGGGGGCGAGTTCTTCACCCCAACCGCCATCGTCCGGCTGATCGTTGGGATCATCGAGCCGTTCCACGGCCGGATCTTCGACCCGGCCTGCGGCTCCGGTGGTATGTTCGTGCAGAGCGCCCGGTTTGTCGAGGAGCACAAGCAGAACCCCGGCGCCGAGCTGAGCATCTACGGCCAGGAGAGGGTGGCCGAGACCGTGCGGCTGAACAAGATGAACCTCGCCGTGCATGGCCTGGCCGGGGATATCCGCCAGGGCAACTCCTACTACGAGGACCTGCACAGCTCCGTCGGCAAATTCGACTTCGTGATGGCTAATCCCCCCTTCAACGTGAACCGGGTGGACAAGGAGCGGCTCAAGGGCGACCCGCGCTTCCCATTCGGCCTGCCCCGAACGGATAACGCCAACTACCTCTGGATTCAAATCTTCTACAGCGCCCTCTGCGACACTGGCCGCGCCGGGTTCGTAATGGCCAACTCAGCCTCCGACGCCAGAGGCTCGGAGTTGGATATCCGCAGGCAGCTCATCGAATCGCGCGCCGTGGATGTGATGGTGGCTGTCGGTCCCAACTTCTTCTACACCGTGACCTTGCCCTGCACCCTCTGGTTTTTGGACAAGGGCAAGCGCGACACCCCCCGCGCCGACAAAGTGCTCTTCATCGACGCCCGCCAGCTCTACCGCCAGATCGACCGAGCCCATCGGGACTGGACCCCGGCGCAGATCGAGTTCCTGGCCAACCTCGCCCGGCTTTACCGGGGCGAGCGACCCGAGAACATGCACGATAGCGCCGGCCTGCTGGCCGAGCATTTCCCCGATGGCCGATACGCCGACGTGGCGGGGCTGTGCAAGGTGGCGACGCTGGCCGAGATCGAGGCCCAGGGCTGGAGCCTCAACCCCGGCCGCTACGTGGGGGTGGCCGCCCGCGAGGAGGAGGACTTCGACTTCAAGGAGCGTCTGGAGGAGCTGAACGAGGAGCTTGAAACTCTCAACGCCGAGGCCCGGGAGCTGGAGGAGCGGATCGCGGAGAATGTGGCAGCATTGCTGGAGGGAGAGTAATGCTGTCAAATTGGAAGACCGTCGCCATTAGAGAGGTTTATGCAGGGATGTATGATGGCCCGCATGCTACGCCGAAACCGTCGGAGTCAGGTCCAATTTTTCTTGGTATCAAAAACGTAGGAGAGAACGGCCAGCTCGACCTTTCCGAAATCCGTCATATTTCAGAAGATGAGTATCCTCGTTGGATTAAGCGCGTAGAACCGAGGCCAGG
>JBMNNU010000307.1:0-4047 GCA_050942695.1 Chloroflexota bacterium | reverse complement strand
ATGAGGTTGGCCGTCGGCCGTCTCCGGCACAAGCGTCACATAATCCGTGGCTGCATCAAGGAAGCTGGTTATCATGTTTAGCAGTCCATGCTGGGATCAGTAACGGCCATAAGGGCCACGAATCAATAAGAATAATTTCGCAACGATCATTACCGGGCTTGAGCGTCTCAGACCGCTGCTTATGGCCGTAAATAAAATAACCGAACGCACCTCGTCTCGGGGTGGCCGGCCTGATCCGACCGATCAGTCCGATCCGACCAATTCGACGGATCAGACCGGCCACTGCATTAACCTGCATGCTATGTCGGCTTTAAATATCAACGATCATGAGCGGCGGGCGACGAACTGGCTAAAAGCAAACCCTTGTACCTTAACAACGCTGATGTGTAGAATCACCTACGAGACAACTACTCGAAGCCGAAAGCTGAAAGCTGATGGCTGACTGCTGATGGCTGATAGCTATGAAACACTACATCATTGGCTTAACCGGCAACATAGGCTGCGGGAAGAGCACTGTGGCGAGGATGCTGGCTGAGCTGGGCGCCGAGATCATTGATTTCGATAAGCTGACACACCAGCTCATGGAACCCGGCACAGAATGCTGGCGCGCCATCGTGGAGCAGTTTGGGCCTACCATCCTGCGACCCAACGGCACGATCGATCGCAAGAGGCTGGGCGAGACGGTTTTCCGCGACCCCGAAGCGATGAGTCGGCTAGAGGGGATTTTGCACCCCGCCATCCGCCTGGCTGCGGAGGAGCGGATCGATGCCTCGCCGAAGCGGGTGGTGGTGCTGGAGGCAATCAAGCTGATCGAGGGCGGATGGCACCGGCGTGTCGACTCAGTGTGGGTTGTTGTCTGTCGCCGGGATCAACAGATCAAACGGCTGATGCGCACCAGGGGTTTCAGCCTGGCCGAGGCCGAACTCCGGGTAGATGCCCAATCACCCCCTTCCGAGAAGCTGAAGCATGCAGACGTAGTGATCGACAACAGCGGCACCCCCGATGAGACCCGCCGCCAGGTGGAAGCGGCTTGGGCCGAACGGGTTGAATCCCCCTAATTTCCACACCCTTTCACATATTCTCCACGCTTTCTCCATAGCTGCCCCTTAATATATCCCTTGACGGTCGGGATGAGCCGGCCGGAGGTCGACACAGTCTAGAGAAAGGGGATATTCGACATGAAGGGAAAGATCGCATTGCTGGCAAGCAGCGTGGCCATAGCTGGCCTTCTATCTATCGGCATCGCGGCGACGGCTTTTGCAGCCGATCCGGCTCCGACGCCCGGTGCATGGGCTAGAGGTCCAATGGCCGGTGCCGTCTGCGGATGGGGCGGTGGAGCAGGTTACGGCAGCGTCAACCAGGCGCTAGAGAAGTTGACCGGTCTAACATCGGACGAAATCATAGCGCTGCGGGAGGGCGGGAAGTCTGCAGTCCAGATCGCTCATGAGAAGGGTGTAAGCGAGGATGACCTGCTCAACGAGATCTTGGCTGCCAGGAAAGCGGCCCTGGACGAGGCAGTTAAGGATGGACGAATCACCCAGGAGCGAGCCGACTACATGCTGCAGAACATGACGGAGCGGGTCAAAGAGGGGATAACCAGGACCGATATCGGCCCTAGAGGCCCAAGGGACCGCGGCCTCGGACCAGCTCGAGGCAATCAAATGGCATGTCCTTATGGCGTGGATGGCGAAAGGCCGATGCGCGGCGGAATGGGGCGTTGGGCTAAACCCGTTCAATAGATGAGCTTAGACCCGCTAGTGTGGAGAAGGCTGGCGAGGATTACCCTCGCCGGCCTTTCCGCTGCAAAAAGCTATCAATCAAATTATCTCGGCATCACTCCCGAAAAGATCATCGGAACTCCCCGCTCCAACCTCTTTCCCCATCTATTAATGTGGTAAATGTACTAATAAAAATACTACAGTGAATAGCTGCAAACAGGCCGCTTATTGCCCTTTTGCCGGGGCAATAAATCCGCAATCCTGAGCAATAACCCTATTTGCTTATTGACTTTGATCAACATTATTGATAACTTACAAGCTAGATATCGCGGTTCCTTTCATGCGTTGACGCCTGTATAAACCCCTCGCGATCTGTCCATTTTGCGAGCACTGCTGCTCGCCCTCTGGCCAAGATGCCTCTTGACGGTCAGTGATCCCCATAGACCGGTGGACCTGTTTAGCTACCTTATTAGGCATCAATCTGAGCAGACGGCGTGGGAGCCTCTACCTCTGCAGGAGGTGTATCGCTCCCTACGAGCGCGACAGTAGCCATCGGATACCCTGTGTCTAGGCGCCGGCGGATCCTTACTACTAAACGCTGTATAGGCCTCTAAACCTCGAGATGAATCTCGCGGCATGGAGCGGTTATCTGGGATGCCACGGGATTTATCCCGCGGTGCAGAGATCAGTAATTAGGAAAGGTATGGTGCAAGATGGATCAGCAGGCGATCAAGGTGGAGGTGTGGCTGTACGGCCCCCTTGCGCAGTACGCCCCGGAGGGTGGCGGCGCCGGTCACGCCCAAATCCTGTTAGACGTACCTTCAGGCACCCGAATGAGCGATTTACTGAGCCGGTTTGGCCTGCCCCTCGATGAAAAAGGTATCACCTTCATCAACGGCCAGTTGACGGATATGCCGGGCCTCGGTGCCGATCTCGATTGGGAGTTCAAAGAGGGGGACCGGGTCGGCATTTTTCATCGGCGAAGCATGTGGCCTTTTCAGTACCGATTTGGCGCGAACATCAGCGCGGCGCTCAAGGATGCATCAAAGAGCCGGGAATCCAATCTCATTTTCCATTCATCTGCCTCGGTCAGCTCTTCTGAAAAGGGGGATAAGAAAGGATAGCTTTCGTAGAGGGGAGGTGATAGGCAGCCGCTTCGACTCAACGTAGGATCTCTTTCAAACCACTGTCGTTATCTGGTTGGCACCACAGAATAATTGATGGAGAGGTTGAAATGGCGAAGATACTACGAGTAGACATGGCGAAGGGGACGACACGGATCGAGGAAGTGCCGGATAAGTACCGGCTTATGGGCGGGCGGTGGCTGACTTCGTCGATGGTTCTGGACGAGGTAGACCCTGAGAGCCATCCGCTGGGGCCGAACAACAAGCTGGTATTTGCGCCGGGGATACTGACGGGGACGAGCGCGGCGACGAGTGCTCGGATCTCGGTTGGGGGGAAATCACCGCTGACGGGGGGCATTAAGGAGTCGAATGCTGGGACTAAGTTTGCGCCGATGCAGGCGAGGCTTGGGCTGAAGGCGATCGTGGTGGAGGGGCAGGCGAAAAGCGGGGAGTGGTACACGCTTGTGGTAAACAAGGAAGGGGCGAAGCTGGTTCCCGCGGGTGAGCTAGCTGGCAAGGGAGCATACGAGACCACGGATGCCTTGATCGCCAAGTATGGCAAAGTGGGGGTGTGCTGCATAGGGCCTGCCGGCGAGATGAAGATGGCCAATGCAGGGGTATGCTTCAACGACCTGAAGGACCGAGCGAGCCGGTACTCGGGGAGAGGCGGGCTTGGAGCGGTGATGGGGTCGAAGGGGCTGAAGGCGATCGTGGTGGACGATGCTGGAGGTCCTGGGGTGCCGATAGAGGACCCGGAGCTGTTCGAGCGAGGTAGGAAGAAGCTGGTCGAGGCGATAATGAGCCACGACATCACGAAGCCTAAGGGTGGGTTGAACAGCTACGGGACGGCGGTGCTTATCAACATATTGAACGAGGCTGGCGGGTTGCCGACGAGGAACTTCTCGAGCGGGCGATTTGAGGGAGCTGCGAAGGTAGCCGGGGAGGCGATCTTCGAGGGCAACAAGGCTCGGCTGGGGAAGGAGTTGTACAACCACGCGTGCAGCCCTGGTTGCATCATTCAGTGCTCGAACAGTTGGCATGGGGCCGATGGTAGTGAGATTGTATCGTGCATAGAGTACGAGACAGGGTGGGCGTTTGGGCCGAACTGTGGGATAGACGATCTTGACGTAATTGGCAAGCTGACGTGGCAATGCAACGATATAGGGCTGGACACGATAGAGGCAGGTGGGACGGTAGCTGTGGCG